>CAYHLB010000181.1:0-2548 GCA_964357325.1 Candidatus Woesearchaeota archaeon | reverse complement strand
TCAAGTCCACCAACATCATTCCAATTAATATTAGGAGTCTCAACTAAAACTTCCCTCATGGCACTAGGCCGAACAACTCTAAGTGCTTCAGTAAAATCCTTATTATAAACTTTTAATTCTTTTAAAATCTCTTCTGGAATTTCTTCTCCATCTTTTAAATCACCAATATTTGGAAGAACCCTTCTAAGAACAATCATAGCTGCTTCTTTTGCAAGTGCATTAATATCAGCTCCAACAAACCCATGGGTAACAGCTGCAAGTTCTTCAAGCATACCTTCCATAAGAATCGGATTAAATTCATCCCTTTCCTTAGAAGATAATTCTTTCATAATAGATTTGTTTTTTAACTCATCCTCTGTAAAAAGACTTTGATATTTTTCAAGCCTTTCTAATAATTCCCTATTTCGTTTAATATCTTCACTGATATTTTTTAACTTATCACCATCTTTATTCTTTTTTGATTCATGAATTAAAGAACTCAAAGATTCTTTAATAATATTAATTTTTCTAGAAATATAGGATTTTTTAACAGAAGGCATAATAGGCATTCCTCTTGTATGAATTTTCAAAACCTGCAGTCTTCCTGCTTTATCAGGAGCCCTTATTTCAATTTCTCTGTCAAATCTTCCAGGTCTTCTTAATGCAGGATCAATTGAATTAGGCCTATTTGTTGCACCAATAACAACAACCTTTCCTCTTGATTTTAATCCATCCATCATTGTTAATAATTGTGAAACAACTCTTCTTTCAACTTCCCCAGAAGTATCTTCTCTCTTAGGAGCAATTGCATCAATTTCATCAATAAAAATAATAGAAGGTGCATTTTTTTCAGCTTCTTCAAACAAATCTCTTAATTTCTTTTCACTCTCACCATAAAATTTACTCATTATTTCAGGTCCATTTAATAATAAAAAATTCGCTTCACTTTCATTTGCAACAGCTTTTGCAAGTAAAGTTTTTCCAGTTCCAGGAGGCCCATGCAATAAAACTCCTTTTGGAGGTTCAATTCCTAATTTCTCAAAAACATTAGGATGTTTTAAAGGAACTTCAACCATCTCCCTTATTTTTTTAACTTCTTCTGTAAGTCCTCCAATATCTTCATAAGTTATATCTGGAATAGTTTCTTCAACAATTTCAACAGCTTTATTGCTTAAAACAACTTCAGTATTTTCAGTAATAACACAAGGCTGACTAGGATTTGTACTAACAATAACAAATTTCAATTGCTGAATTCCTCCAAAACCCATTCCTCCAAAACCACCCATTCCATTAAACATTTCATTTAAATTTCCAAAAATATCATCCATATCATTAAACTCTCCTCCAAGCATATCTTTTCTTCTTTGAACTCCTCCTAAAACAATTAAATCTCCTTTAACAAAAGCTCTTCCTAAAAGTCCTGCTTTAAAATAATTAGGATTTCCCTGTATCTGAACTCTCACACCTTTTTGAGCAGGAGCAATAATTATTTTCTTTCCTTCCTTAATATCTGCTTTACTAATTGTAACATTCTCACTAACACCAGTTCTTGCATTCTTCCTAATTATTCCATCAACCCTAATAACATTCTAACCTACATCAGATGGATAAGCTCTGTCTGCAATTGCAACAGTCTCTCTTCCACCTTTAATGAGTATTACATCTCCTCGTTTTATTCCAAGTTCTTTCATTACTTCTAAATCTATTCTAGCAATACCCTTATATGCATCATCTTGAAGTGCTTCTGCAACTCGAAGTTTAACTGATTTATTTTTTTCTGCCATGTTTAATTTTAATTACTTTCTAGCCTCCTTCAAATTTTCATCAGTCTTAAATACTTGCATTTTATTATTTTTCGGATTTGCAGAATCATATAATTGTTTAACATGCAAAACAGGTTTATTATTTCTCACAACCTTATACTCCTTAGCTTGAATAACCCTAGAATTATTTCCATTAGATTCTGACTTAGGAACATTAAAATTTAAACTTAAACTATGAGTATCATTAAAACACAATCTCACCATATCATCTAACATTCTTTCCTGTTCTTTCATAAAATTAACAATTTCCTTAGGAATTGAAACAGTATAGCTATTTCCAACATACCTCATTTTAACATTAAATTCTTTTTTCTTTAAATCCATAAAATTATTATATTCCTGTTCATCCCTTGGATGAATTATTTTACTATGGCACTTAGGACAATCAAGTGCCCTTAAAACAAATCCATTTCTCATAAATTGAACCTTGCTCATTTGAGTATTGCAATTTCCACATAAAATCGTGTTATTGAATATATCTGTTGTCATTTTGTTTTGTTCGTTAGTATTTTAGTTTTCTCCGAGGTCTTTTCTTAAAAGAGCTCTTTTTACTTTCTATATTTTAAACCCTGTGAGCCAGTTTCATACCGAGATACGACTTTGCTCTCCAGGGGAAAAGAGGTGTTTACAAGTAATATATACCTGTTGTGTATACATAACATATATACTATATAAATCTTTCTTTTTATCAACAGTAGATAACCATTCCCCTCTATACAATAAAAAATAGCTGGCTTCGCCAGAGA
>CAYHLB010000180.1:0-2578 GCA_964357325.1 Candidatus Woesearchaeota archaeon | reverse complement strand
TTATATACTGGCTAAAGCCAGCAAATTATAAGAAATTACGTTTACAAATACGAATATTTTACTTTATTTCAAAACTATTAAAATCCATGTTTTGAATATCTTCAACATGACTTAAGGGTAGACCTTTTTTAATTCTTCCCTTATCTTTAATATTTGTTGTTTAAAGGTCGGAAGATTATTTTTTAATAAATTCCATATTATTATATTGCTCACCCCAAAATATGCTTTATCAGCCTCTTTACTTATATCTGAAATTTTGTTCCATGAAACCTCTTTATATTTCTCTTTTATTTCAGTAGGCAAGTCATTAACAGCTTTTCCTATAATGATAAGTCTCCTAAGATTTGCTTCTTTTATATCTTTGTTCTTGAGAAATTTATCTTCACTTACTCCCCTCAATGATCCCTCAATGTCACTAATTACATCTAGTATATAATTCAAATAAGGCAAGTTCAAATGAATAGTCATATTATTTTTAGTTCATCCTTTAAAATATAATCTCTAAAATTTCTATTTATTGCATCATATGTAAGAAGGTCAACTTTCATTCCAAGCTTTTCTTCAAGTTCAATATGGAGTCCAAAAAACTCAAGCCCCATTCCCTCTGTCGGCTCAATCAAAATATCAATATCGCTTTTTTTTGTTTGTTCCCCCCTTGCATAACTTCCAAATATCCCGGCCTTTTTAATGCCCTTACTCTTTAAAATTTTAATAATTTTTGGCTTAAGCTTTTCCAATTCATTTTTCATACATCAAATAGCAAAACTCGGTTTAAATAAATTACTATAGTCAAGGACGCTGAAACTTCCTCGTTCGTTGCGCCTTGACTTATTAGGAAAAGTAGAAATTTTTCCTCAAAAATTTCTGTCTTTTACTATAATCACAACTTCAACAACTTAAATCCCTCAAAACCTTGATGTCTTATTTCTTCAACTTCCACATTTCTTATTTCAACATGTTTTTCACCTTGTTTTACAAGATTCAGCATTTCCCTAACCTTATCATCCTTGCCCTCAATAACAATTTCAATTCTTCCATCTTCCTTCATTCTAACAAAACCTCTTACTCCTACCTTGTTTCCAAGTTCTTCCAGATGTTTTCTATAGAGAATTCCCTGAACTGTTCCTGAAATATAAACACGCAGACTTTTCATTAATATCAATAGAATAAGAATTATTTAAGGTTTTGTATATCCAAATATTTATCAACTAAGTTTTATTATATAAGTTGATTAATATGGCAAAAAAGAGTAAAGTAAACGTTTTGAAGGTTATAGGAAAAATACTTTGGTTTATTATAAAAATTCCTTATTACTTAATAAAAGGAATTATCTACTTAATTTCTATTTTAATGTTCAAGGTTAAAGAAGAAAACATTAGAGTTAAAAGAGCAGGGATAAACCCAATTTATGAAGAATTTAAGTTGCTTAACAAAGAAAAAGGGGATTATAAGAATTTTATAAATTCCTTGTATAACTCTGAAAATAAAATAGGCATAATAATAGGTGCAAGAGGAACAGGAAAAACCGCACTTGGAGTAAAAATTTTAGAAAATCTTTATTCTAAAAAAAAGAAAAATATTTATGCAATGGGTTTTGATGAAAAAGAGATGCCTTCTTGGATAAATATGATTTCAGATATTTCAGAACTAGAAAACAATTCTTTTGTGTTAATTGATGAAGGAGGAGTTTATTTTAATTCAAGAAAAGCAATGAGTAATGCAAATGAACTCTTAAGTGAACTTATTTTGATTTCAAGACATAAAAATTTAACAATTCTCTTTATTTCCCAGAACTCATCAAATCTTGATGTGAATATCTTAAGGCAATCAGATTTTCTTTTACTAAAACCTTCTTCCTTGCTTCAAAAAGATTTTGAAAGAAAAATTATTCAAAAAATTTATGATTCAACTGAAGATAAATTTAATAAATATTCAAAGACAAAAGGAATAACTTATGTTTATTCAAATGAATTTCGTGGTTTTATTTCAAATTCACTCCCATCATTTTGGAAAAGTTCTATTAGCAAGTAATTTAGAGACAAGAAATAAAGTACAAAATAATTTAGATTTATTCTAATAAAAACTTTCCTTATCTTGATGACCAGAAGATTCATCAGCAAATTGATATAATTTGACAATAATGCAGGTTTGCCCAACTCCGCATGAATATTCAGACAGTCCATCTCTTAATATTTTTTTGACATATCTTTTATCTTCATCTCCTTTTATGCAAAAAGGGCATTCTCCAACAATTTTAACTAAAGGCCTCATTATTCAATCCCTCTTCTATCCAACTCATTTTGCACAATAGTAAGTGCCTGTGAAGCAAAATACATTGTATCTCCGACACTTACCCTTTTGATGTTAATTTTCTTTAGCTTCTTCATTTCAAATTTTGGAATTCCTTCATGATCTCCAAAAACAAAAACCGGATTTTCTCTAATTTCAATTGTCCTTATATCTTCACCTTTTTTATCAAGAAGATAAACAGTGCTTTCTTCTCCAAGTTCATTAATAACATCAATAAAACTCTTTTTTTCAATAAAACATCCAGGAAAAACTTCGTTTTTCTTTGTAT
>CAYHLB010000179.1:0-2654 GCA_964357325.1 Candidatus Woesearchaeota archaeon | reverse complement strand
TAATCTTGTTTTACAATAACTGCAATCAGAATTACATCCTTCGCTTATTTGTATTATTGAAATAAGTTTATTGTCTGGAATTTTTGGAAGAAGTATTTTTTCTTCATTTTGTTTTGAAAGATATTCTTTTTGTTTATTGCTGTTAAATTCGTTATTAAAATAATCTGAAATTATTGAAGAAATGTCTTTTATATGATGTATACCTAGAAATAAAAGGTCTGGATTTATTTTTTTTAATGAATTAAAATCTGTTTCAGGCATGCATCCTGAAATTATCATTAATTTATTTGGAAATTCCTTTGATAAATCCTGAATCCTTCTTTTTATCTTAGATTCTGTTTTTCCCTTAACAATGCAAGAATTTATTATAAGAATATCTGCTATTTTGGTATTATTTGTTATTTCATAACCTGATTGCTTTAGCAGACCTTTCATTATCTCTGAATTGTTAATGTTTGCAGAGCATCCGTAGGTTTCTATGTAGACAAATTTAGTTGTTATTGCCATTATCTTAAATTTTTTTTCCACAATTAGGGCAAAAATTGCTAATTGGCTCTATTGATAAATTACAATTATTACATGTTAATTTCATTTGATTTTGAAAATTGAGAATAATAAAATTATTTTTTTCTAAAAATTCTTCTGGAAGTTCTTTTATAAACTGAGACTCGTTACCAATCTCACTTATTAAAAACAACTCTTCTTTTGCACGAGTCATTGCAACATAAAATAATCTCCTTTCTTCTTCTAAACTTCTAAGATAACTTGATGGCTTAATTACTTGTATTATCCTATCTGCTTCCCAGATTTGAGGAAATCCGTAAATTCCTCCTGTAAGGCCAACGATGAATACAATTTTTGCTTCTAAACCTTTTGCAGAATGCATTGTTCTTAATGTTGCTAAACCTCTTAATCCTATTTTATATGGATCAATTGATTTTGTTCTTCTATAAAGAACTAAAATATCTTCTTTTAAATATCCTTTTTTTATTAGGTCTTTAGCCCTCTCTTCAACAATTTTTACACCATCTTCACTTTCTTTTTGACTTAAATATAAATAAATCTTTTTTTCTGAATTTTTAACAGAAAATATTTCTTTTTCAATTTTGAAAATATTTCTTTTAATCAGACAACTTGTTGCATTAGTTATTATTTGATTATTCCTATAATTAAGATTTAATTTTATTATCTTTGAATTTTTAAAATATTTCTTGAAATTTATTATATAGTCTACTTCTGATCCTCTCCATCCATAGATACTCTGCCAATCATCTCCAACGCAAAATAATTGGTTATTCTCATTAAGAAGTTTATGCAAAAGTTTTACCTGTAAGGTGTTTACATCCTGAAATTCATCAACAAGAATATAATCAAATTTTTCATTGAATGTTTTTTCTATTTCTGTATAATTTGTTAGCAAAGAAACTCCTCTTGACATTAAATCATTGAAATCAAGGTATGATTTTTTTATGCAATAATCTTGATAATTTTCTAGCAGGGGTTTTGCAAGTTCATAAAATTTTCTTATCCGATCATGGGGATCTTTTAATGCCCTATTTATAACTTCCTGAAAATCCACTGCTTCAACTTTTAATTTGCCCATAACAATTAATAACATTGATAAAAACTCATCAATTTGTTGGAAATAACCTTTTAATTCAGATTCTATACTAAAATCAGACTTATTTAGAATTTCTTTATTTATCCTTAGAAAAATGTTTTTTTCAAGATATTCATAGAACTTACTTATATCTTTTGTCATTGATTCATGAGTTTTTATTAATAATTTTTCAGCTATCTTAAACTGCAATTCCTTATCTTTAATTTCTGAGCTTAGATTGCTTAAATGTTCTAAATAAATATCTGCCTGGGGAATAAAGAAGTCAGGGTGAAAATCAAAGTCTTTAAAATTCACTAATGGTTCATAAAGATATTTTATATTGTGAATATAAAGCCAATCTGCGATATATCTTTCAGATTTTGAACGAACATTTGTTCCATCTAATGCTGTGTAAGGTTTTTCATAATCAAGATTTCCTTTTTTATTCATCTTTAACCTAAAATCATCCACATAATAATCAAGAATATACCTCTTAAATTTTAATAAATATTCCATATTTGAACATTCTGATCTTAATAATTTCTGAAAAATCTGCTTAGGTGTTTCTATTGACATAAAATTAGACTCTATTTCTTCATCATAAGCTTTATCAGTTAGAATCTTGAATCTATTATCAAATTCTTTTGCTCCAAATTTTCTTAGAAGATTATAGCAAAATCCATGAAAAGTTGATATAGTAAGGTTTGTTAGCCAGGGATATTTTTTTATGAAGTCCTTTCTTAAAATATTTTTGTCTGAATTCGTAAGATTTTTATTTTGTACTATTTTAGAATATTCACCAGTTGTGTCTGAGATAGTTATTAACCTATCAATTATTTCATTTGTAGAGTTTTTTGTAAAAGTAATTGCAAGAATTTTTGAAGGAGAAACTCCCTTTTCAGATATTAAATAAAGCATTTTTTGAATCAAAGTCTTTGTTTTGCCTGAACCTGCTCCTGCAAGAACAAGGATTCTTCTTGAGTCTTCCAAAATTGCTTGTTTTTGTAATTCATTCAAATCTAAAAGAATTTTAGAGGGCATTTCATTATCTTTT
>CAYHLB010000178.1:0-2702 GCA_964357325.1 Candidatus Woesearchaeota archaeon | reverse complement strand
TGAAGGGATGGGGGCGGATGCAAACAAGGTTTTGAAAAATGTTTTAGTTGCAAGAGCGTTTAATTCTGACCATCAGATTCTTTTAATGGATAGGATTGCCGAGATGATAAAAGATGGAGAGCCGATAAGGCTTGTAATTATAGATTCTTTGACTGCACATTTCAGAGCAGAGTATGCTGGAAGAGGGCAGTTGGCGGACAGACAGCAGAAATTGAATAGATATTTACATAATTTGATAAGAATGTCTGAACAGCACAATCTTGCAGTTTATGTTACAAATCAGGTAATGGCAAATCCTGCAATGATGTTTGGAGATCCTACAACTGCCGTCGGGGGGAATATAGTGGGGCACGCTTGTTTGACTGGAGATTCTTTGATACAAACAAGTGATGGAAGTATTATTGAAATAAAAAATATTAATAAGGAAAATGTTTTATCAGGCAATTTTAGTGGTATGAGTTTGGAAAGTGCAAATTCTGAACAGGTTTTTGTTAATCCTGATGTAAAAGATATTTATAATATAAAGACTAATTGCCAGATAAATTGTTCTCATTTACATAGATTTTTTACTATTAGCAATTTTGAAGTTGTTGAAAAAGAAGCTAAAGATTTGAAGGAGGGAGATTTTATTGCTCAAGCTGGAAAAATTGATATTTTAGGCAGGAAAGTTGAACTTCCAAGATTTAAAGTAAAAAAAATTGCAAAATTGACTGACGGGGATGCAGATAACGCTAAGAAAGAGCTGGCAGAATTAGGGATAGATAGAAAAGAGATTTGTGGCAAGATTGGAATTACTCCAAGACAATTTAGAAGAGTTTTGAATCAAGGATATTCTACTGATTGCGGTGTTTTAGACAGCTTAAATGGCTATTTTGCTGAACAAGGCAGGCAGTTATTGCAAATAGCTCCTGTGTTAAGTTACAAGCATAGAGATTTAATGATGCCAGAGATTATGACTTCTCAGTTTTCTCAATTATTAGGGTATTTTATTGGAGACGGGGGTTTTGAAGAGAGGGGATTAAGATTTAGAGATGCTAGAATTGATGTTTTGCAAAATTATAAAACTTTATTTAAACAAGTTTTCAATGCAGAAGGTACAATTTCCAAGGTTAAAGATAAGAATTGCCATAGTTTAAATATTAATTCTAAAGAAGTTAGGGATTTCTTTGAATTAATTTTGGAAGATGTTTATAATTATATTGGAAAAGGAGACGAGAATATAATTAAAAGTTTTGTAAAAGGATTTTTTGATGCAGAAGGACATGCAGATAAGAAAAGAGCGTGTGTTAGTGTTTCTCAGAAAAATGATAAAGTTTTAAGGTATTTGCAATTATTTCTGCTTAGGCTTGGAATCAGGTCTACTATTAAATTTGATATAGGAAGAAAGAAAATTAGTGTATTGAGAATTACAGATAAGGATGTTATCAGTTATTTGCAAGTTGGGTTTACGGCAGAAGATAAACAAAGAAGATTATTCGAGTGTGTTAAAAAATGCAAGGAAACATATTCTTATGAAATGATGCCTGTTAAAAGAGAGGAATTAAGATTACTTTTGGAAAGCTGCGGGTTAAATTATTCTAAATTTATTAAACCAAGAACTAAAGATTATTTATGGGTTAGCAGGAAGGAGCTTGAGCTGGCGTTTAAGGGATTAATGGGCTGTGAGATAAATGACAGACAGATGAAGCAAAAGATTGTTTTTATAGGAAAATTGCTAAATGGAAAAATAAGGTTTGAGAAAATAAGAGAAATGAAGATTGAAAAGAATGACGGGCAGATATTGTATGATTTTTCTGTTCCAAGCAAAGAAAATTATATTGCAAATGGGTTTATTGTTCATAATTCTACATATCGTATGTATTTTAGAAGAGGAAAGCAGGGCTCTCGTGTGGCAAAGCTGATTGACTCGCCTAATCTTCCAGATAATGAATGCCAGTTTTATGTTACGACTAAGGGCGTCAAGGACGAGGAGGAGTAGTGTTTTTATGCTCTTACTGGGATTTGAACCTCGGATAGATTTAAGTAGTGATATTTATTGAATTAGTTATGGTTCTTTTGAAAGATGATAAAAAGTTTGAAATTATTGAACAAATTAAGAATGGTAAAAGCTTGAATAATATAAGTAATTCAACTAAAATTGGAAAAACTACTATTTATTATTATATGAAAAAAATTAGAGGTAAGAAATATTTACCTATTAAACTTAATTTGAAAGATAAAGAGCTTATCGGTGAAATTGTGGGTGTTTTTGCAGGAGATGGTTCATATGTAAATGATAAAAAGCGATGGGATAGGAGAATAAAAATATTTTTCAATTCAAAAGAAATTCCTGTTATTGATTATTATTATCGGGCTTTTGGTAAAATTATAGGTAAAAAACCAAATGTTTTTACAAGTAAGTCTGTCGTTATAATTCAAGTACATTCTAAAGAATTCTGTGATTTTATTTTAAGTTATGTTGTTTTTGGTAAAAGAAAAGTTCAGACTATTGAACTAAAAGATAAATCTCTTCTTAGAAGTGTTGTTTTTACGAAAGGGTTTTTAAGGGGGTTAATAGACTCTGATGGGTATGTCAGGAAGGGTAGAAAAGAAATTTATTACGGTTCAATATCACAACATCTTTTTAATGATTTTTTAACTGGGTTGAATTTATTTAATTTTCAATATAATATTGCTATTAATCATCAGAACTATATTGCTTC
>CAYHLB010000177.1:0-2710 GCA_964357325.1 Candidatus Woesearchaeota archaeon | reverse complement strand
AAAATTCTTCTTAAAACCTCTTCACCACAACTATCTTCAATCTTCAAACCATATTTTCTTCCATCAAACTTTCTAGTTCCTGAAAAAAATTCAACATAATTTATAGGATAATATGTCTGAATTCCCAAATCAATATGTTTTATTTCGCAATCCTCTTTTTTCCAACCATTTCTCATAGTAACAAGTTCCACTTGTTTCATTACCATTTCCCAAATTTCTTTTCTAGCCCCAAGTTTAGGTATTCCAATTATAATTCCTTCAAAACTTTTAGTTTTAGAGGTCCCAAAATTCATTGAATTTTGAGGATTGGATAATTTTTTTACTTTCTCCTCAGGGTCTTTCTTTAGAAAGAGGCTGGTTGCATTCTTTTCATCTTTTCCCTTAATAATATTAAAAACAATTTCACAATCATTTACATTTTCAGCTAAAACTCCAATTGTATCTAAACTCATTGCAGCATCAACTAATCCATATCTTGAAACAACTCCATAACTAGGTTTTAAACCAACAATACCACAATGTGAAGCAGGATTTCTAATACTTCCTCCAGTATCACTTCCAAGAGCAAAATCACAAAAACCAGCAGCAACAGCAGCAGCTGAACCAGAAGAACTTCCACCAGGAATTCTATCCAAGCACCTCGGATTTCTAGTTATTCCAAAAGCAGAATTTTCACCAGAAGAACCTAGTGCAAATTCATCCATATTAGCCATTCCAAGAACAATCGCATCTTCTGCAATTAATTTTTCAATTACAGTAGCATTATAAGTAGCCCTATAATTTTCAAGTGTCTTTGAAGCACAATTACAAATCATGCCAAGTACATTAATATTGCTCTTAACAATAAAACCCAAACCAGCAAGTTTTCCAGCATTCCTTTTTTTAATTTTCTCATCAACTAACTTTGCCTGTTCAATAGCCCCCTCATTAATATGCAAAACTGCATTTATTTTTCCATCTTCTTTCCTAATCTTATTAATAAACCGAGAAATATTTTCTTCAGCACTTAGTCTTCCTTCTTTGATTAATTTAATTTTTTCAAAAATCATGATGATACCCCCATACCCCCAGGAATTGGACGAGTATAATCACTGACAAGAGGAAAAAAAGATTTTTCCTGGAACCTCTTTTTTAATTCCTCAATATCCGTAGGATATTGAGAAACATCTGTTTCAGCAAGTCTAAGCATTCTTACCTCGCGAGAATAAGATTCATAAATCTCTTCAAATTTTCTACCTCCCTCCCCTCCATTTTGATATATATCTCTAAGATTAGCAAACAATCTACCTAGCCTACGAGCCTCATTTTTCTTTGCACACATTTTTTTAGGATGTTTTCCCCTTTCAGCAGTTCTTTTCGCTAACTCATCATCTCCATCAAAAACCTCTAGTTCACTAAGAGGTTGAAGAACCCTGGAAACAGCTTTAAATAATAATTCAGTATAATTAACACCATATTGCCTTGCAAATCCTTTAATTTTTCTTTCATATTCCAAAACATCAACTTTACCATAAGACAATGCAATCAATTCCTTTGAAAATCCCAGAGTATAACCAAAACCATCAGCTAAATAAGGATTATCCTGCATAGTTTCAAAAAGTCTTTCAAATATCCCCAAAACACCCTCTAAAGAATCCTCTAAACTTTTTACTCCAGTAACCTGAAGTGTTTTTATTACTAAAATATCATCTATAATAAAATTTAATTCACGCCTGCCTTTTGGCACTTTCATTTTTGAATTCTCCTAGATTCATTTAAAATTAATTTAAATAATTTTTTAACAAACTCCCTGCTTAAACTAGATTTTTCAATCTTATCTTGAAGAATCTCATTTTCCCTTTTTTTATCTCGAATTCCAAGTCCATTTTTTTTCTTAAACTCTCCAATTTCTTTAATAACAATCAATCTTCTTTTAATAATATCTAATAATTCATGGTCTAATTCATCTACTTTCTTCCTTAAAACATTTAATTCATCCATTTTATTTATTTCCATTCCTCCCACGATTTGGCTTAAAAATACTCCTTCTTTGAGCAAAAATATCTCTCCCAAACAAATCTTCTACACATAATTGAATATAACCCCTAATATCAAAATCATGTAACTGAGCAGCAATCAATTCATCCATAAAACTATCATAAACTTCTCTAAACCTAGGATGAAATGCATCTCTTCCAAATTCCTGATAAGTATTAACACACATCCTATATAAACAATCTAATCTTCCTTTTGGCATTGAAAGAGTAAGAAGAATTCTTCTAGTTGGATTTTCTCCATGTACTTCATCTCTTACCATAGGCAAATGTCTAAAATCTAAAATATCTTCCTCTACCTGGGGCCTAAGTCTAAATCTATAGCCTGGATTAGACAAAACAGAAGGTCTGCTCATTTCCATGCTCCTGTCTCTGCAATTATAAAATCATCATCAGAATTAGGAGCATTTTCAAGCATTCTTTTCTTGAAATCTACATCACAATCCTGCCCTTCTTTTTCAACCCTCTCAAATTCTTCTCTATCAACATAAGTTCCTTCCTTTTCACTGCCCCTCCCTATCTTATCAAGTGCCTTTGCAAATTTATCAAGAATTTCTTTTGCTCCCTTTTCAACCTTAACTTTGTCAACAACCATACTAAAAGAGAGAAATAATGCATATATAAAATTAATCAATATTCAATATTTTATCCTACCACATCCGAGTTAATGCCTGCGG
>CAYHLB010000176.1:0-2714 GCA_964357325.1 Candidatus Woesearchaeota archaeon | reverse complement strand
TCTTATTGTATGCCTTTTTGATCATCTTCCTTTATTAGTTCAATGTCTTTGTCTTCCGCCTCGTGGAACTCTAACTCTTGCGATTATGATTCCTTTTTTTGCTTTATATCCTAAAGCTCTTGCTCTGTCAAGTCTTGTTGGATTTTCTATTTTCAGAACACTTTGTTCTGATCTCCACTGAGTCATTAATTCTCTTAGTCTTACTGGATTTGGTTTTTTCCAAGCTTGTCTTAAATAATGGTATAGTCCTTTTGTCATGTTCGTATGGAAACTAAGTTTCCCTAATAAGTCACCTTTTTCAGATAACTTATTAATTTTACTATCTTATTTTTAGAAGAAAGTGGTTTAAAAAGGTTATTGTATTATCTTTTTATAGAAATTACCAAATTTCTGTTTCAATATCAAGATTTTCAAAATGCTTTTTATTCCGTGTTACAAGAATCAAATTATTCACTTTTGCAAAACATCCAATCATTATATCGATGTTCTCCACTATTTTTCCTATTTTTGATAGTTTAGAATATTTTCTTCCATATTCTATGCAAACTTTTTCGTTAAATTCCAATAAATTAAAGGAATCGGTTAGTTCTTTTATTAAACTGATTTTTATTTCAGGGTTTGCTGAAAGAAAAGCTCCCCTAAAGAGTTCGCATAAAGTCAATGGAGTAATAAAAATATCATCATTGTTTACCTCTTCAAATCTTTTACAAGTTTCTTTATCTCCTCTTAGAAAATTAACAATTATATTTGTATCAATGCAATACATTTTTACCTCTTTTATATTTTTATATCTCTTAATCTGAAGCTTTTTCTATCTTCAATTACTTTATTCATTATTTCTGTAAATTCTCTATCATCTTTGAGGATTCCTGCAAACTTCAAAAAATCTTTTTTTTTATTTTTACACTCTACCAATTCAACTACTACCTCTGAAAATGATTTTCCATTTTTTATTTTACTTAATCTTTCATATGCATCATTTGACAAAGATATTACTTTTACCATATATGTATATGTACATATGCATATATAAATGTTATTATTTAGCGGCTCTGTCCGGAATTAGACCGGTTAATTATTACCTTTTATTAAAATCACTTATTTTTCTTTTTCCTCCTCATTATTTAGAGGGAGTGAATAAAAATTAGACAATAATTTATTTAACTTATAAGAAGATTGAAGAACTTCGGACAGAGCACAAGGCAAGTATTTTCAATTATGTTGTCTTTGATAACACATAAAATGAGGCTGCCAAGATCTTGAGAATTTTTTAAATTCTCGTAGCCTTCAATTTTTTCTGAACAAAATTGAAGTTTTGAACATGGGAATAAATCTGTTTGAATTTTTACTTCTTCAAATTTTGGAACAGAACTTCGTTCAATAATATTGCTTTTTATATGATTTAATGAGGCCGCCAAGCGCTCAAGAATTTTAATTCTTGGCGACCATTCGCACTTACGTGCTCAGGTATTTGAAAAATCTTGGCTATCTATTTTTTATCATATTGCTTTCAGCAATATTATAAATGAGGCTGCCAAGATTTGAACTTGGGACCCCCACCTTTCTGAAAAAAAATTGTTAATTCTTTATTAATTTATATCAGAGTGGTGCTCTAACCAGGCTGAGCTACAGCCTCATGTAGCTTGTAATATTAGTTAAGAAAATGCTTATTTAAAACTTTCCTTAAACTTGAGATACTTATTTATATGTTTTGGATTTGCTGGTTTGATTAAATTCATAAATTTATCAAGCATTTCATTTCCCCTTATGCTTATTTTATATAGTTTTTGTCTATTGCCCCTGGGATCTAATCTGACATAGGTGTTTGCTCTTAAACCTATTTCATTAAATATTTTTAATAATTGCGAATTTAATTCATAGGAAATAGTTGCAATATAAACTATAGGTATAATTTATTATATTTTTTCATTAACTGAATCCCTCCATCTGTATCAAAAATACCTCTAATAACTGCGATTTTTAAATCGCTATTTTCTAAAAAAGAAGGAGGAATAGCCACATTGAATTTTTTACCTAATGGCAAGCCAAGTTTTGCTTTAAAATTGATTAATTCATCATTCCAAATTTGAAAACCAAATACTCTTGTGGAGGGCATTTCTCTCAGGCTTAAATTAATATTGTAAAGATGTTTAAATAAAGGTTTTACCCTTATTAAATAATGTTCTTTATCATCTTCTATATGGCCTCTTAGTTGGTAAATACCTTTTAATCTTCCTTTATTTTTATAAAAATTCATGCTGCCATCTCCAATATGCCAGCCAGTCTCTTCAGCAAGTTCTTGAGTTATGCAATTAGGATGGAAATATTTTTAGTCATATATTTAAATATTAAAATTAATATTTATAATTATAGTTTAATTTTATAGTTACATTAAAAAATTTTCTAAAATTTGATGTTTAAAGGTTTTTGTAATTTTTTGAATCTACTAATTCATATATTTTAATAGAATATAAGCAGAGAGAGCATATATTGCAATTGTTCCATAAAATATTACTGTATTGTTTATATCATTATCCCTAGATCCATTAAAAGCAGCATTTATTTGTTTTTTAGTAAGTTTTATTTTGTCTGGATTTATAATCTCATTATCTTCTGTTTCAAGTGTTTTTTCTAAATCTTCCATGACTTATATTGGCTAATATGATTATAACTATTTATAGATATATAGTATTTGTAAACGTAATTTCTTATAA
>CAYHLB010000175.1:0-2760 GCA_964357325.1 Candidatus Woesearchaeota archaeon | reverse complement strand
ATTATTAAAATCTTGATAAGATGCTCTAATAAAATAGCTTCCATTTGAAGTTATATTTATTAATGTAGCATTAGTGCGATAATCACTTTTAGAATAAAAACTCCCATTTGCATCTGTTGTTAAATTGTAATTGCTAACGTAATTATTAGAAATATTTCTTATTGTTACATTAACAATAGTATTTGTCAGGACAGAATAAGATGTAAATGAACCATTACTAGAATAATTTGACAAACCCAATTGCCCCTTTAATTCTATTCTTTCATTAACCGTATAAACACTATCTTTAATAGTAAAATAAATGTTTCCAATATAAGCATCTGCAAAAACAAATTGTATATTAAATAATATTAAGAATAATATTAAGTAGATAAATAAACACCCCTGTTTCATAATAAAGAGATATAAATGGTATATATAAATTTTACTCATTAAATCCCAAACAAGCTCTTTATAAAAAATCTCAACAACCAAACATTTCCAAGTATAAAATTAACAACAACCATTGCGATTAATAAAAAAATAATTATTTTGATTAACCAACCAAAAAATCCCTTTTTTTCTTTTTTTGGTTTTTTTAAAATATTAATATTTCCAATAACTTCATTTATATCTTCACTTATGTCTTTTCTCATTCTGCCTCTTTCTTCTCTGTGCTTTTCTCTTTCAATATCATCTATTGTTTTAATAGTCATGCCAATTGCAAGATTTCAAGAAATTTAAATGTTGCGAATAAACTGGGGAAGGCGTGCACTCAAAAACATTATGTTTTTGGTGACTTCAATTGCAGGTGCAAGTTGAAGTAATCGAAGCACACAATTGTATTAGATTCACATCAATATAAATCGCAAAGCGATTTATATATGGGGAAGGCGTGAATCGAACACGCTACACCTACGTCTTCAGCGTAGTGCTCTCCCAATGAGCTACTCCCCCATAAATTAACTAAAAAATTCTGTTATTTAAATATTGGGGTTTGGATGCCCTTTCAAAACCAAAAACACAAAACCTTAAAAACTCATAAAATATGTAATTTTGTGAGTGAGGTAGTCAACTCCGGAGTCTGCTATTGAATTAGCAAGTTCTGAAAAATATGAGAACTGATTCTGAGGAAGGTCTGCCCATTTAATAATAAAATCATTCAGTGAAAGCTGAATTGCTGCGAAGCAAAGCTCTGCTACAGAAACGACACAGCCATCTTTGAGCAATGAATCTTGCGAGAAGCAAAGAGAAGATGGAATTGATGAAACGAGCACCTTGATTAATGCAAAGGTAACATATGTACGCCTGCTCAGTCAGATGTTGACACAAATCATCTCTTATTTGTTAAGAGGATTTGACAAAAGGTGGCCTATTCCTCACTCACATTTTTCATAAAATTTATTTAGTCAAGATTCTTATAAATATTATACAATCCCTTTTTTATCAAATAATAATTTGGATATTTCTTTGGTTTGTTGGCTGGGGTGGTTGGTACCTTCTTCCAAAAAATAAAAGAGATTATATTAATAATTATATTATTGTTTCAATATACTTTTGTTTTATTTCATTCATTTTGATTTATATATTCAGAAATATTTTAGATAATTTAACCAAGAATTTATCTTTTTTTCCAATAATTATTTTGTTAGTATTTTTTCTTTTTAACTTTTTAATCTTTTTTCTAACTAATAAATATCTTAGAAAGCCAATAGAATTCATTGATAAATATTCAACAGTTCATTTTTTAAAAATGGATTACAGATATTTATTATCAAAATCTTTTGAAATATTTTTTCAACAAGTACTAATAATAACTTTAGTTTTTATCCTATACTACCAAAATTTTAGCTTAACATGGATAACAATAATTTTTATGATTATGTTTGGTTTTGCGCATATTCCTAGACTAAAGATAGGAAGAGATATTTTTGGGTTAATAATTTTTGTAGCGAGCATTATATCTTCATTTTTATTTCCTTATTTAGTTTTAAATTTAAGATATGGCTATATTTATACATTTATCCTTCATTGGTTATTTTATACAAATAAAGGAATATTGTTTTGGATAATGAAATCAAAACCAATCGAAGAAGTAAAAGAAATAGTTGAAGTAGAAATAAAGAATGTAGCAGGGAAAATTAAAGAAATACAAAACCCTCTTATAAATAATATATAAAGAGGTGAACGAGGAAGGCAACTCCTCGAATGACATTTAATGTCAAAACCTAGCCAAAAAATAGTTGACTGGTCATTATAGGCCTTTTAATTCACCTCTTGTTCTATTGTTAAATTTATTTTGTTTATAAGTATTATTGTTAAAATGTTACACTTATCAGTAGGTTCTATTCTAAAAAGAATTTAGAATTCATTTATCAAAAAATCCTAGAGGATTTTTTGGGACAGGAAAAAGCAATTTTCCTGTATCAAGAATACAGACAAGAGACTTGAAATTTAGTTGCTCTAACAGAAAATTTAATTTGAAGCTTTTAGTAGTTGCATGCTGAAATCCTCGGGTTCTTGGATCTTACACATCAACTCTATCAACGTCGTCTTTTGCGACGGCTTCTGTTGTTTCGTTTTACGGATGGCTTCGTGCTTAGATGCTTTCAGCGCTTATCCATTTGAAGCGTAGCTGCGCAGCCTGCTCTTAACAACTGCTAGACCAGAGGCTTCGAACCCTGGTTCCTCTCGTACTACAGGATCTTTCCATTCAAACAACTACACACCTAATAGATATCATACAATCTGTCTCACGACGATCTTAACCCAGCTAACGAT
>CAYHLB010000174.1:0-2795 GCA_964357325.1 Candidatus Woesearchaeota archaeon | reverse complement strand
ATAATAAGGTGAGGAATCACCCTAACTTTGGAAAAAGAGGTTTACAAATACAAATTTTTTATTTCACAGAATATACTATTTGGGTTATTGGTATTGGAGTCTCAGAATTATCTAATTCAATATGATATAACCATTCCGCAGTTCCTGCAGCTCCGAAATTTTTATGAACCTCTTGCTTTAACTCCTTAGAATAGAAATGTCTTTTAAATCTTGGATTATTTCCACTTTTTTCATTATTAACATTATCAATCCATTTGTGAAGTTTTTCATAACTATCACCTGTTCGTTTCTTGCTTATTTCACAATGAGCTTGTAGGCTTGGCATTTTATTGTATTTATTTGTATTATTTTGTATATGAAACATTATTATATGTCAGTTTTCACTTTACTAAATCTCTATAGTTTGTGTATTTATACATCAGTAAAAACCTGGATTTTTTTGGTTTTGTCGGGTTTACTAAGGGAGAATATTCCTGAAGGTTACCAATCATAATCTCTGTTAAAATTTTTATCATCTTTATTTAACCCTCGCTAATTTATCTATTCCTGTGTGGGTCTCGAAACCCAAAAAGAAAGCGGTTAATAATGACCCATAATTAAATGGAACACCAATAAAGAATAATTTAGATGAATTAAAGGCAAAATATAAGCTTAGAGGGATAACTAAAAATAATACACCCCAGAAAGATTTGTGAATCCATTTTTGATGATTAATCAAAAATTTTCCTCCAGGCTCGAAAAAATCTGGAGTTATAGCCCCCAAAACATAAATTGGTAAATGGAGTATTATTATTGGAAATGAAAGGGTTATAAAATCTTTCAAGATATACAATATAATTACAGCAAAAACCAGGCTAAATAATATATGTCCCTTTCTATTCAAAGCTTTTTTCCCTCTCATTTTAATTTCCAAATGATTGAATTGGTCTAAATTTAGGTTTATCTTCCTTTTCTAGTTCATTTCTGTCAATTATTTTTCTATTTGAAAGTCTCAGTCTGCAAGCCTGGCTGACTGTCAGACCCGCTAACAGAGATTCTTTAAGAAGTTCCTCGTATAATTGAGTAGAAACTTTGATTTGAATTAGTTTATTCAATACCATCATACTAAATTCCCCCTTTCATACAAACTTTACAAGGATACTCAAGACAAGTTTGGGAGGAATTGTAGTTCTCCGAGTTTGATTCAATAAAATTTAGTTCTTTAGGTAGATTTAATCCATAAGTAAACCAACAAGTATAGAACCAAGGTGCTTTCTTTCCATTAAAATCTATTCTACCTCTTGGAAATAATATTTGTATTCCATTCTTTTTAAACATCCTTTGTATCTTAATTCCCTCTAAAGTTGTTAATGGAAGTAATAGAGCAAAAGGTTTCTCTCTCCTATAACATTCTTCTATGAACTTAATTTTCAAACTAAAAGGAGGATTTGTAATTATACAACTAACATTATTCCAACTATCTTTATCTTCTAAAAAATCAAAATCATTATTACCAACTACTTTAAATCCTTTACTTTCTAAATATTTTGCTAATTTACCAGTTCCATAAGCACATTCCAAAATAACCCAATCCTTATTTAAATAAGGCAATAGAATATCTACTGCTCCTTCTGGAGTATAAAGTTCATCACTATGATTCTTCCCCATTAGTTTTAGTTTGTTTATTATTTTCATCGTTCGTTAAGATACCTGCCGGTCTTGGAGTATGTCATTTTTTTCTTCTAATTCTTTAATCCTACTTTTAATAGCATTCAATTCTTGTAAAACAAATCCAGGAGTAATTTCAAAATTTGTTTCTTTAAGTGAATTAAAGAAATTTTGCACACCTTTAACATCATCAATTGCAGTTGTAGTATTGACACATTCCAGTTCATTCAAATTAAAGCTATTATCAACAATTAACCAAAGCCCATCTTTATCCGTTACTTTTAAATATTGTTTCTTTGATTTAAGATAGATTTTAGAAAATGCATTTTTTATTAGACTATGATGTTGTCGTGCTGCACTGAATGTATAACTACCAAATTCACTAAAATTTGCCATCATAACTCTTTCTAATTTTTTTATAGCTTTTAAAACATCAATAAGAATTTCACCTTTGATTTCATCAACATCCTGACCAAAATAACTTTTATCAATTGAGATTAATATTGATTTATCAGTTAAACTAAATTCTACCTTACCAAAATTTAATAATTGTCCGCCTCCAAATAAATTCTCAATTGGTTTAAAGTCAATTCCTCCCTTAATAAGAAAGTTAGCCCTTTCTTTCCATCTTGTCGATTTGATGACCTGTCCGGGAGGAATGACCTTAAATTGGATGAAATGGCTTCTTATGGTGTTTGGTGGTAATTTCATTATTTCAATCAGTTTTGAATTACCAACACGATAAATTTTTTTTACTTCTTTTTTGACTTCATTACATGAATATGGCTTAAGAACTTCCCAACATCCATACCCAATTCTCTTTATGAATCCTCCTTTAACTAAAGGTTTTGTATAATACGTTAGTCTCTGCTTTAAAATCTTCAATTCTTTGCAAATGTCAGAGGGGGGTTTCCCTGACTCTATTAAGGTATATACTCTATTTACTTGTAAGTAAAATTTTTTACCTCTCATCAGAACCTACCTCAAGAGGAGTTGTATCAGTATCAATAGAATTTAATTTAGCTTTAATAGATTCTAAAACTGAGAACAATTTTTCAATCTTTTCTGAATTAGTAGGGTTTAGTTTCTCGCAATCCATTCTATCTTCAGAAATCAATTTTGGGTTTTTGGATTGCGGGTTTTTGTGG
>CAYHLB010000173.1:0-2808 GCA_964357325.1 Candidatus Woesearchaeota archaeon | reverse complement strand
GGAAACAATTCTGCGGGCCGGCGATACGCCTCAAGGGGTTTTATTTTTTAACAACCATTTTGGAAGTGATGGGTTTAGCAAAGAAGATGTTGAAAAAATAGCTGTTCAGGTAAAAAAGGCCTCTTCTTTATCAGCAAAACTATGCCAAGAGCAGTATGTTTTAGTAGGGGGGAAAAGGAAAAAATTTATGTCTGTATTGATTATTTAGGACAGGTTTTTCTTCCTGAATTAGGGACTGATAAAGATGGCAGAAAGATTTATGGAAAAACAGATAATCCAAAAAGAATTGTTGGATTTAAAGCATTTGAGTATTGATATATAAAAATAAAAAATACCCCGGGCTTTAGCCCGATGGATTTTTAAGCCTCCAAAAAAGAACGAACGTCTTAAAAGACGAGGTATTAGACCTTTTTGGAGCAATAAATAAAATGTATTTTTCTATCACAATTATCTTTTTAATGTCGTTTAATCATCTTTTTCTATGACAATTGAAAAAGAGATGATAAGTTTTATTAAAGAGAATGAATTGAATGCATTTAATTTATATAAGACTCCTGTTAAATCGCTTGGAGAAAATATATTTAAAACAAGGGATGGAAAGAGTGTTCACACAAAAGTACTTGGAAAGATTGGGGATTATCTTTGTTTTTCAGATACTTCTAATTTATTCAATTGCTTTTTATTTTCAAAAGATACTTTTGAGATAAGAAAAAGGCAGGAATTTTTTAGAGGAATTGATAAAAATATTACCAATGAATTCTTAAAAGAACTGAAGAAACCAAAACCTGTTTGGAAACCTAATTATGGCATTGTTGTAGTTACTGATAATGAAGATACTTTTACTAAATTAAAAAATCTAGATATTCCAGTCAAATTTATTATTAATGAAGATGATGTAAGGGATTTGGAAAATTATGAGATTGTTCAGGTTGTGGATATTGAGAACTTTTCCTATGCTCTTGAGCAACTCCCTCAAACTGTGTTTTTAGATTCTGTTGATGATGTTTATTTAGAAAGATATCTGGAGACACTCTCTGGCTGGAATGGGAATTTTAATGTATTGGAAAAAATATCTAATGAAGAGATAAAAACAATTGTAAATGAACTTAAACCTCTTCTTGAATTAATTGGAATAAAGAGCAAGGAAAAAATTTCCAGAAATGTTATTGAAGAAAAAATAGAAGAGATTAATGAAAATATTTCTAAAAAAATAAAGGATTTGAATATCTCAGGAGAGATATTATTCAATCTTCTTAGTCAAAATAAGCTTCCTAAAGATATAGAGGAAATAATAAATGAGTGTATTGAAAATTCAGGTATTTCTGAAGAAATTATTGAATTTGGAATTCCTGTTAGAATTAATGAACAGGAATTAGAGAGATATATGAAAAGAATGGATGCAAATGAAAATACTGATTTTGCTGAAAAAATAAAGAGAAATTCTAAGATACTCAAAGAAGTTCCTGAAAAAATTGAAAGAATAAATTATCTTTTATTAATATATGATTTTATTTCAGGCATTTCACAATTTATAAGAAATTGTGAAAATTGGCCTGAATTTGATGAATATATTGAGATTAAGGATTCAAAAAATATTTTTTTAAATAATGCGCAGGCTATTTCATTTAATTTAAATAATGAATATAGATGTTCAATACTGACTGGGGCAAATTCTGGAGGAAAAACAACTTTAATTGAGCATATAATCCAATTAATTGTATTAGTTAATCTAGGACTTCCACTTAATGGGATTGTTAATATGCCGGTTTTCACAGAAGTTTATTATTTTGCAAAAAATAAAGGAAGTGCTAGTAAAGGGGCTTTTGAAACTTTGCTTACTCAAATGGGTGAGATAAAAACAGGGAGTAATACTTTAATTTTGGCTGATGAGATTGAATCTGTAACAGAACCAGGTGTTGCTGGCAAGATAATTGCAGCAACTTCAGATTATTTTATTAATAAAAATTGTTTTTTAATAATTGCAACTCATCTTGGCCAAGAAATACAAAAATTCCTTCCAAAAGGAGCTAGAATTGATGGTATTGAGGCAAAAGGACTTGATGAAAATAATGAGTTGGTTGTTGATCATAATCCAGTAATAGGAAGATTAGCTAATTCAACTCCAGAGCTTATTGTTGAAAAAATGGCAAAGTCTAAAAAAGAAGATTATTTTATTTATTTAAATGAATATTTGAAAGGAGAAAAATGAAAGCTTATTTAACTAATATTGCAATAGTTGGCGAAGGGATGTTTAGTTCTGAATTTCAAGTTCAGTATTATGCTCATGATGAAAAAGTTATCTCAGGTTTTTTTGATAGACAATTCTTAAGGGAAGGGAGATTAGAAGTAGGTTTAATTGGAAGAATGGATGAAGAATTTTTTTATGTAATGGCTCCTCAAAGAGGTTTTTTAGATGTCCAAAATGCTCTTTGTTAACTCTATGGCTTTTAATCTATAGATAGTCCAAGGCATTTTGGAGCATGCTCAAGAACCACGAACACACTACAGAATTTATTAGGGGTTCTTGACAATATGGGCATAATATCCTGGCCCATATCAATGATTTAATTATTCCATAAATATTTAAACTACTTTTAACTTTTTTTTACATGGTTAGAAAGAGGATTGTAAGAATTGCTTTAGCTCCAATTAAATATTTTGACTTATCTAAAAAAGATAACCTTGTTAAGGTAATGGAATATATTATTGAGTACTTTACAGCGCTAATTGAGAAATTTGGAGAGGTTTTAATGTCAATTAGTTAATTTAACTGGGGTTTTGGGGTTTTGGGGTTTTGGGGTTTTGGGG
>CAYHLB010000172.1:0-2809 GCA_964357325.1 Candidatus Woesearchaeota archaeon | reverse complement strand
CCAATTCTTGCTTTTGTTTTTTTGTCTTTGTGAGTGATATGGAATATTTCTGTCATTATATTAATATAAAATAATAGATTATAAATGTAATTGGTTCAATTGTGTTAGAGGTCTTGAAACAAATTATAAATAGGATATTTATTGGGATTTTCTGAAAAGCAAAAATCTTGAAAAGATTTATATATCTAATGAAGATAATAGATATATGAAAAATAGTGTGTTTGTTGGAATTTTATTTGGATTAATGTTAATTGGGATGATGGGATTTGTATCGGGTGAAGAAAATAGTACTTGTATTGATTCTGATGGGGGAAATAATATCTATAAATATGGTGAAGTAACAATGGGTCCTGGCAAACTAGAACAGGATTATTGTATTAACTCTAATAATCTTAGGGAGCGATGGTGTAGTGATAATTCTTTAGAATTTAAAGATTATGCTTGTTCTAGTGGTTGCAAAAATGGAGCTTGTCTTAGTGAATCTAATGTAACTTCCCCTAATTCAACAACTTCTTCAGTTGAAGGTTGTAAAAATCTTTATTGGTTTGATTCTAATTTGAAGAATTGTGGATATAAGAAATTTTGCGGAGCATATATGTATCAGGGGCTTAGGACTTTTGAAATAAAGGATAAGTGCGAAAAGAAATTAAAAGATGAAAAAAAAGAAAAAGAGGAAAATGAAACTGACGAAGATGATGAAACTGAAACTGACGAAGATGATGAAACTGAAACTGACGAAGATGATAAAGATAAAATTCAAGATAAGGTTACCTGTAACTTTTTAAATTCAGATAAAAAGGAAAAGTGTTATTTAGGAAAAGGTGCTGGGTTGCATGAAGGTATAAGCTGTAGTGGTGTTGGAAGCTGTGTTATTGAAGTTAATGGCAAGAAAGGTGGTGAGATAACTTGGAAAAGTTCTTGTGGAGGTTATCAATATACTAAGCAAGATGGAAATGATGATACAATTGAATTTGATTGTAGTGTTGGAGAATCTAATATAACTGTTTTAAAAAGAAATGGAGTTAGATATGCTTATTGGCAATGCTATGATGGAAAAGAACAAAAAGCAGGTGATGAAAACTCTTGTTATGTCTCTGATAATTTTCAGGCAAAAGCAAAAGAAGATTGTAAAGAGCATTGTAAAGGTGAAAAATGCGGGGTTAACAGTTTTTCAGTTGGGGGGAATTGTTATATAGAAGATTTTGCAGGAACTATTGATGCTGAAGACTTTGAGGATATTAAAAATTCAAATATTTCTGATTTTAAAGCTGATTTAATTTGCAAGAATTCTTGTGCATTAGATGGAAAGTGCTATCCATTTGGTTATAGGAAGAGTGGGAATTATTGTACTGACAAGGGAAGTTTTGAAAATCAGATAGGCGATAATGAAAAATGCGATAATAATTTTGAATGTTCTTCTAATGTTTGTGTAAGTGGAAAGTGTTTAAGTCAAGGTCTGATTGAAAAGATTTTAAGTTGGTTTAAAAATTTGTTTGGTTGATTAATCTTTTATACTATTTATTATTGATTCATTTATGTATAAAATAAAATATGCTTTTTTATGGTTGAGTTTGATTTGTGTAATTGCATTTGCATTGCAGAATTTGACTGGAGGGTTTACTGAATTATTTGTTTTGAATTTTTATGCATTATATGGTTTTCAGGTTTGGAGATTCTTAACTGCTATTTTTTTGCATGGGGGTATTGTTCATTTGCTTTATAATTTATTTGCATTGTTATTTTTTGGATTTATTTTAGAGAGAAAGATTGGAAGTAGAAATTTTTTGATTGTATTTTTTATTAGTGGGATTATTGGAAATATTATTGCAATAAATTTTTATTCTTCTTCACTGGGTGCAAGTGGAGCTATTTATGGAATACTTGGATGTCTTGCAATTATTAATCCAATGATGATGGTTTTTGCATTTGGAATACTTATGCCTATGTTTATTGCAGCAATTGTTTGGATTATTGGAGATTTAATGGGTGTGTTTGGATTTGGTGGAAGTAATATTGGATATATTGCTCATCTTGGAGGAGTTTTTGTTGGGATTGCAGCAGGGATTTTGATTAGATGGATATATTTGAAAGAGAATGAAAAAGAAGGCAGGGTTATTATTGATGAAAAAAGTATTGGGGAATGGGAAAATAGGTGGATGAGATGAGCCCTCTTAAAAGAGCCCTCGGGGAGAACTGGACTTTAAGACAAGAATTTATGGAAATATTTATAAATCTTATATAGATAGATTATTTATGAAAAGAAGTGCTAGGAAAGTTAAAACTAATAAAAATATTGTTTTATGGGTTGTTATTATTGTGATTCTTGCTTTGTTAATAATTGGAGCTGGAATTGTTGGATATAGGGGAATTACTGGGAATGTTGTTTCAGATAATTTAAATAAAAGTTATGCTACTAAGGTTAGTTTGGCAGTCGGAGATAGTTGTTCTAAAGATGGAAATGCAGGGAAAATTTATCTTGGAAAAAATAAAAATAAAGAATATTCAAGTGCTTTGGAGTTTGATATAAGTTCATATTCTGGAAAGCCAATTCAGTCTGCTGAAATATGCTTTAAGAAATCAAGAGACAATCCTGTTGTTGTGTTTAATGTTTCCTTATATAAAACAGATTCAATAAATTGTTCTGTTCAAAATGGCGATATTATTATAACAAGAGAAATGAAAGATTTTAAAAATGGACGGATTTATTGTTTTGATGTTAAGGATTATCTTGTTGAATTATTAAATAACAGTCAAAATACAATGTTTATATCTTTTTCTGGAGAAAAGGTTTCTGTAAAGGGTGTTGATT
>CAYHLB010000171.1:0-2827 GCA_964357325.1 Candidatus Woesearchaeota archaeon | reverse complement strand
CTTTGAATATTATAATGAAGATGAAAAATTAATTTATGCAATAAATGAAAAAGAAAATGCTACTGAAAAAGTAGCATCAAAGGTAATGTATTACTCGCCCCGAGAGTATAAAGATTATAATGGCATTAACTATATAAACTTTTCTGTCGATAATATTGATGCAGAGGAGTGCCTCAGTAGCATCAATGGTAATGCAACAGTTTCTCAAACTGTGTCTCGCCCTGAGACTTCTGGGTTCGAATCCCAGCTGAGGCGCCTCTGCACTTTTTATTCTAAGAACAAAAAAATAAGTTTTGATTTCTTTGAATCAGAAAAAATTGCTGAATCCTCTGATTCAGTTAATACTTATTCTGTTAATGTTATAAATAACCGAGAAGGGGGAAGTGAAGAAAAGCATGATTGTGAAACATCCTCTACTCAAGCTGATGAAACAGAAGCCCAAGCTTATCAAGATTTTGACATTAACTCTGAAAAAAGAAATTTTGCCTCAGACGAAGTCAGGCAAAATTTCAATAATAACGAGCAAAGCAAGGCAAATAATGAAAAGGGAAAATGCTTCATCAAAAAATGGAAATTATTCAAGGATTTGAATGGAAAGGAAAAGGTAATGACTTTGAATAATGAAACAGGTGAAAAAGAGTGGCAAACTCCTACTGCTCAGCAGGAATTTGATAATGAAAATGATGACATGTATCAAATAGAGTTAGTGGATGGTGGTGAGTTATTAGTGAGTAAGGAGCACAGGGTTTATGCTAGTGAGGATAAAAAATATAATAATGGGAAAAATAACTATAATCCATATTCTTCTACTAAATCTTTTGTGTTAAATACTTTAACAGAAGATTGGTTTTTTAATCTTTTTTCTCCTGACCATATTGGGCAGTCCAGTTTGAGTGCTGCAGCAAAATATAATGTATCTTTTGAGTGTGTTGAAATTGATTCTGCTTCTGATAATTTATCTGAAATATCTATATCCGATATTAGCTCTATTCTTAATTCTAAGATTTTTAGGAATATCTCAAAATCAATATCTGAAAATCCTGATTTAGACTTAATGTCTTTTAGATTTTTAGGTTTCCTAAGTTCACGAAATAATAAAGATGGAGCAAATAGTTTAATTTTATCAGAAAATAATATATCCAGCTTTTTAGTTTGTCTTCCTTTGCCTTTGGAAATAATTGCAGAAAATAATTCATTAACATCAGCTATTAATTTTAATTTCATTTATGATTTTAAAGATTCAATTTCTTCTGACATGCCGGTATTTATCTTATCAGATAATAATTTAGCATCTTCTTCAGTCAATTTGCTTCGAGAAATTAATGATTCAAAAACTGCTCTTTGTAATGCAGTTGATTCTGAAAGCTGTTTTTCAAATAATTTTAAAGTTATAAATTGTTTTAATAAACTTGGCCAATCTAAGCTGGATTGTTCTACTTGTTCTTTTAATTCATCAGGTACTTTAATACATATATCTGCCATGAAAGAATCTAAAGATAATGATTATAAAAAACTTTCGGTGGAAGATTTGTCTAATTTCAGGCTACAGAAAATAACTGATGTTTACAATGATATAAATAATGGAAAAGAAATTTATTTCTTGAATTCAAGAAATGAGCCTGTCAAGATTAAATCAATAAAGAAAGTTCCTTATTCAGGAAAGATTTATGATGTAGATGTTAAGAATGATATTGTGCTTGTAAAAAGAGGAGAGCTAGTTGTTTGGAGCGGGAATAGTAATAATGGGACTTGCTCTGGAACTACATGTCCGACATTTAATACAACTGGAAGATATGGGGGGCTTATGGGTTTGATGGAGTGGATGATTGGGTGAATGGGACTTATATTAATTTTACAACCTTTCCTATTTCAATGGGTTTTTGGTTTTATGCAAGAGGTGATGGGAGTGATTTAGGTATTGTTGGGAATCATATTAGTGGAGGTTTTCAATGTACTCATCATGCAGCTACTACTCTTTATTGTTATGCTGGAGGTGGAGGGGCGGGATATCAGATTTCTACCTCTGCATCTAGAAATTCATGGCATCAAGGAGTTTTTGTTTGGAATGAAACTGGAGTTAATGGGACTTTGAGTTTATATCTAGATGGGGTTTTAAAAAATTCAATTCAAAGAGTTACTAATACCTCACTTACTTCAACTCAAAATATTTATATTGGTAGATATGGAAATTCTTTTTTCAACGGCTCAATCGACGAAGTCATGATCTGGAACAGATCATTATCTGCTGATGAAGTCAGGCAGCTTTATCAAAGCAAGGTCAGGAAATATTCTTCTTTGAATCAAACATATTTGTTTACTGATTTTAATAATTCAAATGGCAATTCGAGCATGAAAATTGAATCAGATGACAGGGTGAATTGGAGAATACTTGTGAACCAATCACAAGGATTATCAGTAGGAAATTCATTTAATTATTTTGTAAGAGCAACTGACATGGCTGGAAATATTAATTCAACTGAAACAAGAACTATAAGTGGAAATTCAAAACCTACATTTATTTCTGTTTTACAAACTCCTGCTATTACTGACCTTGATTCTCTTGATCCTGGAGTTATGATTAATGTGACTGCAAATGTTTCTGATGTTGATAATAATTATAATTATACTGTTTTGCAATGGAAAAATGCAAGTGCAGGAAGTTCCTGGAATAATATTACAATGAACAATCTGACTGCTAAGAATTATTATACAATCATGAATACAAACTTTAGTTTGCCTTCTTATGAAACAAATGTAACTTATAGAATGATTAGCTATGATACAGTTGGTGATTCAAATACATCTGTAAATTATTCTATTAATTCAT
>CAYHLB010000170.1:0-2828 GCA_964357325.1 Candidatus Woesearchaeota archaeon | reverse complement strand
CGTTACTCATAAACCCCCTCTTAAAAGAGGGTAGATTTCTTCTCATTTAATAATATATGCTATATATTGCATAAGGACAATTCTTAAAAACAAATTAAATCTCTAAAAGACATGAAAGATAGAATTCAAAGATATGAAATAAGGACTGAGGTAAATGTAGATGTAATAGCAGAGGTTGTCAGGTCAGTTGGAGGAGAATTATATGAAGTAAACCGATCAGGTTTATTAAGAGCAGGATTATCAAATGTTCAACTAGGAGATTTAAGAAAAAAACCTGGAATGGCTTCTATAGATATTAATTTAGAAACTGAATAATCTTCTAAAATTTTCCTCAATAATTCTTTCACATTCATCTAATTTTATCTTTTTAATTTCAGCAATTTTCTTATAGCTTTCAATAATATTTGCAGGTTCATTATTCCTTTCACCTTTAATGGGATGTAAAAAAGGGCTATCTGTTTCACATAATAAACTCTTAATATCCACTCTTTCAACAACTTTTTGAAAATGTTCTGAAAAAGTAATATTTGTAGGAATAGTAATCATCCACTTATTAGAAACAATTCTCTCAACTAAATCAAAATTTCCACTAAAACAATGCATCACAACTTTCTCAATCTTTTCCTTTTCCAAAATATCAATAACCTTTTCCTCAGCACCCCTAGAATGAACAATAATAGGCATATTAAGTTCCTTAGCTAATTTGATAAATAAAATAAAATTTTCTTTTTGTCTTTCAAAAGAATTACTCTCCTTTAAATCAATTCCAACTTCTCCAATACCAATAATCCTATCCCTATTTTTTCTAATGAATTCAATCTCCTCATCCAATTCCCTATCATTCAATTTCAAGGCATCAATTGGATAAATTCCAAGAGCAACCTTTATCTCAGAATATTCTTCAGATAATTTCAATGCATATTTCATTGTTTCAAAATTAACAGAATTATAAACAATAATGCCCACCCTATTTTTCCTAGCTCTTCCTATAATCCCATTTATGTCCTTAAAAAATTCAAGATGGCAGTGACTATCAATTAACATTTTTTCCTTCAACGATTTACAATATATTTATAGGAAGTTTGAACCTTTTTCGAACCCATTTTACCCACCATCAATATGAACTTCTCCATCATTAAATTTAGTGTCAAAGCATTTATCACATAAACCTTCGTGCCAATCATTATTATGAGCACTTATCTTGACATTGCAAATTTTACAATCAAAACTCATTTCTTCATCATGTCCCATTGAAAAAGTTCTCATTTTTGTTTGCATATCTTTAGGATTAACCTTTTTTACAAATCCTCCATCTTCCCAAAATTCATCTTCATTATCAGGATATTCTTCTATTGATTGTTTCATAAATGCAAAAAAAGCCTCAACTGCACCAGCAAAAAACATTTCCTCACAAGCTTCTTTTCTGCTCATTGACTTTAATTCTTCTTTTGTTTCAACCCATACATCTGGAAATCCTCCCTCAGTAATTTCCTCTGCCATCTTCTTTGCTACTTTCTCAATATCTTCATCTTTCAAATCTTTAGGATTTATAGGAATACACAAATCATCTTCAATATTTTCATCATTATTTTTTTCTTTCATTTTATCAGTATATTTATTGTTTCAAATCTCCTAGCATTTCATCAATAAAATTTAAATAACCTCTTGAACCATTTTTTTCCTTCCAAAATTTAACAGACTTAAGTAAACTAGAAATAGTTATTAAAAAATCTTTTTTGCTATAATTATTAAAGTAAAGAATAGCTTTTATCTTCATAATTATAATATTTTCTAATTCATTAAAGGCAAAATTTTTACTATCAATATTGTCCCTAATTCGTTTTAATGCCTCAATAACCTCAGAATCTTTAAAATCTGGATTTTCATCATAATGAAATAGAAATGATTCTTCTATTGTCATTAATAATGGATAAAACTCTTCCCTATTATCATCATTGATAAAATCATGATTTGTTCCTTTCTTAAACAATTCAGTAATCAAATGCTTATCAGGACTAAATAACTCCAACTCTTTTTTCAATTCTTTATCTCCCTTAAACAATCTAAATTTTTTATCCATTTTACTCACATTTTGCTTTAACAGATTTAAAGAAATTTATTTTTAATTTTTCTTGACAAATTCAACATTTGGCAAACTTTCAAACTCTTTATCTCCAGTTAAAAATTTAATACCCATTTCTTCTGCAATAATATATCCCAAACAATCTGCATAAGATAAATCTCTTTTTTTATAGATTTGTTTGAATTTAGAAGCTTTTGGAATCCATTCAAATTTCAAATCAATACAAAGTCCTTGCAAAAACTCAAAAAAATCATTTACTTCTTCATCACTATAACCATTTCTTATTAAAGAATAATAAGTTTCATAAACTTGAAAATATGTAGTAACAACATTTGCACGAGCATACTTTTCAAATTTCAAATTTTTTTCATAAATTTCAATTAAAGCATAACTGTCAAAGAAAAAAACTAGTTCATCTTCCATGATTTTCTTGCCTCATCTTTCTCTTTTTGAGCATCTATTACTTTTCCCTTTCCTTTTCCAAAAAAATCCTCAAGATTTTGCTTTTTATTTATAGAAACAGTAACATTATCATTAGCTTTGAATCCTTCTTTAATTACTAGTTCCTTTGGAATAACAATCCCATAAGAATTTCCCCATTCCCTTATCTTTGTTTTTGTTTGAATTACCATGGTTTTTTATGTATAATTATTAATTATACCAACTATTTAAACTTTTCTTTTGGGAAGTAATCCAACCCGTCACCACCAACCACAGACAACCTACTACTTACAGTAGTCTCTAC
>CAYHLB010000169.1:0-2854 GCA_964357325.1 Candidatus Woesearchaeota archaeon | reverse complement strand
TCAAATGCAGATATTTTTTTATTTCTTCATAGATATCTCTATCTTTAAAGTCTAATTTGAAGTCTCCCTTCCACCAAGGGTTATTTTTTTCAAGCAAGTTTATGATTAATTCTTTTTTCATTTTTATAGTTTGTTATAATGGAACAACATATTATTATATTTTATGTTAATTATAGTTAACATATGTTTATAAAGGTTTCTTTTTGCAGAATCAAACACGATTCCATTTGTTGCGTTTGGAATTCCTGCACCGCCTCCTTCGCCTCCAGGAGTTGTTATTGTAGTTGTAGTGGAAGAAACAGGGCAGTCTGGATCCTGCGAGTTTCCGCAATCAGTCACGCATGTTCCGTCTGTAACATTATAGCACAAAAAGCTTACATTCACACTATTGCTTATAAGAGTATTATTATTCACATCTTTAATCAAGCTTCCTGATAAATTATAGCCATAGGATTTAAGATAAAATGTTTTAACTCCTGAAATAATTGAAGCAAGGTCTGAAAAACCAACCTCAATATTATTATAATTAAGATTATTATCACTTATATTTGTATAATTCCCACTTCCATTAGCTCCAACATATAATGTCCCATTATTTGAGTTCCCGCTCCAAATACCATCATAGTCAGTAGTTTGTAGTTTGTTGCGAGCGAGTTCATTCTCAGACAAACTTTCTTTCTTTGACAACTGAGAATGGGCTCGCGAGTTTGTAATTCCATCACCACTCACTACTTTCGACCTTCTCCTCACAAGCACAATATCGTTCTTCACATCAACGTCATAAATCTTGCCAGAATATGGAACTTTCTTTATTGATTTTACTCTAACAGGATTATTTTCAGAGTCAAGGAAATAAATTTCCTTGTTATTTTTGAAACTTTCATAAGTTTCAGTTATCTTTTGAAGTTTGAAATCAGACAAATCTCTCAAACCCAAAGATTTATTAACTCCCACATATTTACTTGTAGAATAATAAATACTTGAGGAATTCAAAATGCCTAAAATGACTGTATCAATACCTGATGAATTATTTGCTAAAATTAAAGAATCAAACCCACATATTAATTTAGCAGAAGTAGTTCGTAGAGGAATAATTAATAAAATAAAAGAGCTTGAAAAATGCGGACTTATCCCTTCAGGAGAATAAATGGCAAACATAACCTTTGCATTAGAAGATGAATTAAAATCCAAAGTTGAAAAATTATCCTGGATTAACTGGTCTGAAATTGCCAAACAAGAAGCTCTCAAGTTTGATGAAAAATCAAGATTATTTGAAGAACTTGAAGAATTAACCAAAGAAAGTACTTTAACTGACGAAGATTGTCTAAGGCTTGGTAAACTTGTTAAAGAGAGATTCTCAAAAAAGGAGTAATTATTAATGAAATTAGTTATTGATGCTAATATTGCATTCTCATTATTAAAAAAGGATTCATTTACAAGAAGATTAGCACATAAACATTCTTTAGATTTATATTCACACAAATTTATCCTCGAAGAATTAGAAGAACATTCTGATGAGCTTTGTGAATTATTGAAAATCTCTAAAGACAAATTTGTTAGAATTAAAGAGATATTATCCAGATTAATTAATTTGTCAGAGAAAGTTTCACAGCAACAATTAAATCGTGCAAGAGAATTAATATCTGATTCTGATGATAAACAATATTTAGCATTAGCACTAAAATTAAGAATACCTATTTGGTCTAATGATGAACATTTTAAAGAACAATCAGTTGTTAGAGTATTTACAACTGATGAACTTAATGATTTTTTAGAATCTGAATTTGATTCAGAGGCATAAACCTTATGTTCAGGGCTTACAACAAGCTCGCTTCCATCATTTAATTTAACTTGATACATCTCATTATCATAATCAAAACTAGGATAAGACAATGGCTCCTGCCATTCTAACTCGCCTGTATTATTATTGAGTGTTGCAACTTTTTCTGATTTATTCAACTCAGAAAAATATTTCCATCTTTTAATGTAACATTTTGTTCTATTATTATTAAAATTTTGCCTGATTTCATCTGAGGCAAAATTTCCTTTCTCTTCATTATCATCAGATAATGAACTTATTTTCTTATCATTAGCGCCATAAGGTAAAGTTATATCTTCTGTTTCATTAGCTTGAACAAAGTCATTCACATCAAGAGAATCTTGCAAGGCAGTCAATGAACTATCTGCTGCACAATCATGCTTTTCTTCACTTAACTTACTTGCTCTGCATTCATCACTTCCTCCACTTCCTAAACTCTCGGAAATTCTGAATGAAGAATTTCTCGTATAAATTTTAACATTACCAATATTTTCTGTTCCATCTTCACAAACCACATCTTCATCCTCACAACTTACACTCGAGCATTCCACTTCCTCAAGAGTAAATATCTCAGTCTCATTGTCATAGCAATACTTACTTACATCAACAGCAAGTGTTGAATTCTCTCCAATCAGAGAATTATTATCAAAATTCATCATCAGCACTAATGAGTCATTATACAATGTAAAGTTAGTCCCATTCCAATTATATTTCACTTCATTCAAATTTAATTCATTAATTGAAATATTTATTTCAGTTGTGCTTGCATTTATGAATGTGTTGTTGGATTGTGTTGGTGAGATGAAAGAGACTGCGGGAGAAATATCATTTAAACTAGTGATTATCTGCATATTATTTGAAAAATTTATACTAGAATTGCTATAACTAGAATAACCCAAAGAAGTAATATTAACTGAATGTGGTGTGAAATAAGTTGTTGTTGTTGAGTTCTGGCCATAGGATAAAACTATCTTTCTTAACAATCCATTGCTTCCTGTTAAATCTGAAAATACCTGGCTTCCATTTATATTCCAA
>CAYHLB010000168.1:0-2860 GCA_964357325.1 Candidatus Woesearchaeota archaeon | reverse complement strand
CGACGAGAAATAACTATTTATATTTTTCTATAATTGTGACACAGCCTGCCACGAGAAATTAAACCATTTTATAATCTTATCTTGTTAGTCTTCTTTTGAATCTTTTTAAAGAAAATGTTGCAATTGTTGCTCCACATTGTCCCTGTCTATGTACCTCAGATGCAAGATACTTTGCTCTTTCAAAAGGAGTTATTTGAGGGCTGTTTGCAAAGGTATAGGTTTCAAATTCAGTAGAACCTAAAAATCCTCCAGGAATTGCACCAAATCCTAATTTTCCTTCAACATAGGGCCCTAATAATCTTTCACCTTGAAAATCTCCAGATTTCATAATCACAATCAATTTTTCCAATTTTTTAAACACTTCAAATTCATCATCTGATTCTGCAATTCTCATTCCTACTCTTCCAAAATCAATACTTACGCAATCAATCATTTCTCTAAAATAATCTTTTGCCGAGAGAACTGCTAAACAATAATTTTCAAAAGGATTTATCCCATTATTTTCCAAATTATCATAATTCCTTCTACTATTTTTTCCAAGATTCGGCCCAAATAATGATTCAAAAAAATTTCCATGATTTTCAAATCTCGGAATAAAAACATAACCTCTAACTTGTCTCATAAGGACTATTTTAAAATAATCTTTATAATTATTATTGTAATAAATCAAACCCATTTAATTAATAAACAGGATATAAAATTAAGGGATAATGACTGATCCTATCTTTGAAACATATTAAAATCTAAAACCCTTTTTTCATATGTTTTTCTTTCAGCATGGTCTGCTATTAATCTCTTTAGAGTTTCTGCATCTAAACCAGGGTCATATTTTGCCAAAGAACCAGAATCTGCAAGAAGTTCTTTATGTCTGTCTTTTAAATCATCCCAATCATATAAACAGTCCCTCTTCTCCAATGCAGAGATTTACACCAAGTCCAGATCCTGCATGAAAACCGCTATGAACTTGCTGACTAACTGTTTTCACTGATCCAATTTGTGCTAAAGAATTTAATCGAGCTATTTCTACATCCTGATTAATCATTTCAATCAATCTTGATAATTTTTCCCTTCCATCTAAATGTGCAAATTCCCCTTCATTCAAATATAATTGAGAATATCTAGAATTAATGCTATCAATCAATTGATAAGCCTCTTCAGGAATCCTTGATGCAGCTTCTTGTAGTCTTCTTCTTTCAAAATAATTTCTAATAAAATCAAACATGAGTTAAAAAGGTTATATATCCTTTATAAATTTATTCAATAGATTGTAATCCTAATTAGTAGTAATTTTTAAGAGCACTCAGAATTTTTTGAACTTATTAATTAATTCCAAAGTATCAACTTGTCCTAGAAACATTGCTCTGCAACAAAATCTTTCAAGACCTAATTCTTCAAGAACCTTCTTGCTATCTTCACCTTTTTCAACTCTTGTTTTAAATTCTTCCCATAGGTGTCCAATTGGCTTTCCACAACTCATACATCTTATTGGTATAATGATTTTAGTCTTCCTATGATAACATTCATAAATTTTAATTTATATACTCTTGAGTAATATTGTTTATTTTTAAAGCTTTCGTATTCGTAATTCTCCATCATTAGAGCTAATTTGAAGTTCATCCCCTTCTTTTAGTTTAGCATTAATAACTTCTGCTTCAGGTATCACTATCACATATTTATGATACTCCTTATTTTTATATTTTCTAGATAATCTTTTCTGCAATTTCATATATAATAAATAGACCTATTTACTTATAAATATTTAGGTGCCGAAAAGTTTATAAAGTTTAGGAACCTAAAATATTAATGAAAGAATTTGAAGAAATATTAAACAATAAAGAAAAAATGAAAATTTTAGCAAGAGTAGTTGCACATTTAATGGGGGATGGATGTGTTACAAATAGATATTTCTCTTATTATAATAAGGATGAAACTCTTTTAATGAATTATGAAAGAGATGTGACAGGACTTTTTGGAAATATACATCTAATTAGAGGCAAAGTTAATTCTGGTACAAAACTCATTCAGGTTCAAAATAAATCTATTCTCAATTTTTTAAGAAGTTTGGTAAAAGATTACAGAAGTTTTTCTTTAGAATATCCACAATTTTTAGATACAATAGAGCTTAAGAAAGAATTTTTAAAGGCAATTTTTGATGATGAAGGGTGTGTTGCATTAAGGATTTTCAAAAAAACAAATGAAATAAAAAGAAATTTAGAAATTTCTTCCAAATCAAAAAAATTTCTTGTAGACATTAAAAATATACTGGAAAAGGATTTTGAGATAACTTCGAATAAGATTATAAGTTTTGAAAGGAATCTCGGGGGAAAAATTTTCATTACATGGAAATTATCCATAACAGGGAAAGAAAATTTTATTAAATTTCGAGATAAGATAAATTTTTATCACCCTTCTAAGGAAGATAAATTAGATTTAATGATAAAATCATACATAAGAAAATAAAAAAGGTGACAGCATCAGGGTTTCACTTCCGTTAGGAAACTAATGCCACTTGACGTAACCAGCTTAACTATCTGAGTTCGGAATGGGATCAGGTGTTCCCTAGTTACTATGGCTGTCTAATTATATCATAAAATAAGCCTTTATAAAGGTTTTTATATGACTATCTATTAGATTTTTTAATAATAAAAAGCATTTTCAAATATTCAATAAGAAAAAATGCTTTGTTGTTGGAAATTCAAACCATTTTCCAAATTATTTAAAGGATCTAAAAATGGTTTAAATTTGCGGGAGTGTCGGAGCGGTCAAACGAGACAGACTCAAAATCTGTTGCTTAGTGCTACATAGGTTCGAATCCTATCCCCCGCACCTTTATATGCCCGGGTAACTCAGTTAGATAGAG
>CAYHLB010000167.1:0-2883 GCA_964357325.1 Candidatus Woesearchaeota archaeon | reverse complement strand
AAGATCCCCAAGTTCATTTACAATCTTTCTGCATTCTTCTAAAATTTTATTTTCTGCCCAGTATCCATCTTCAACTTTATCAACTTTTAATCCGAGTTTTCTTTTTATTCTAGGAAAACTAGAATATTGACCAATAGCTCCAATTAAATTCCCCCTTCCCATTTCTTTAAGTTCTTTTTGTTTAGGGAAATAACCTAAATCCTTAACAATTTTATGAGCCTCTATTAAAACTCTTTTTTCGTTCCAATATCCATCTGGTTTTGAATTACTTTTTACTTTAAGCAATTTTTTTAATCTACTAATACCCCCATTTTTATTTATTCCAACTTGTAATCCTTGATATTTATCATTTCTTCCTTTCAATACTTGCTGAGTTGGAAATTTGCCATGTTCGTCCATATATTCCAAACATAAATCTTTTGTTATTTTTAATGTCCAATAACCAGATTCTCTTTGTTTCGTCTGTTTTCCTAATCTTTTAGCAACATTATTTAATCCTCTATGATAGCTAACTATTGCTGTAGGAAGTCCTCCATAACCTGCGTTAATTATTTCAGACTGAGATGGGAAATGCCCTAATTTTTCTTCTAAATTTTCTAAGACTTCTTTTACATTTTCAAATTCCTTCCAGTATCCTTGAGGCGTATATTCTCTTTGATATCCCATTCTTTTCATAACAGAATCCATTCCTCCATGAAATTTTTTTATAGCTCTAGGAATTGTTGAGTATTCTGAATTTTTAAAATCAATGAAATTTGGAAATCTCCCATTTTTTTAATAAATTTTTTTAATGCATTTTCAACATTCTTCCAATGAGTCCAATATCCTTTAGGCTTAACAGGAGCTTCATAACCAAGTCTGCTTCTGACTTTGCTCCAACCTCCATGATTTTTACAAATAGCTGAAACTAAATTAGAATAACCATTTTCAAGCAAATGCCTTTGTGAAGGATATTCTCCAATATCTGATATAATTTCCTCTAATTGTTCTTTAATAACTCTAAAATCCTTCCAATAGCCATGAGATTTTCGAACAACCTCATAACCAAGTTTCTCTCTAACTGAATTAATACCTTCATGATATTTTCCAATAGCCATTGCTAAAGAACTCTTACCTAATTTTGTTAATTCAGCTTGGGTAGGAAAATGTTTTATCTTTCTTATAACTGGTTTAAGTTCTAATTCTATATTGTTCCAATCTTCCCAATATCCAAAATGTTTTTTTAGTTCCTTAACACCCATTTTTTCTCTTATTTTTTGAATACCTCCATGATATTTTTTAATTCCCGCACACAAACTAGCATTCAATTCTATAATTTCAGTACTTGTTGGAAAATGCCCCAGTTTTTTCTTTAACTTATTAATTTCTTTTTTCACATCGCTCCACTCTTTCCAATAGCCATTGGGTTTTGTTTCATTTTCATAACCCAAATCTTTTCTTACATTTCTTATCCCACCATGATATTGTTGAATGCCTGTTGAAAGACCGCTATAACCAAGTTTTATAAGTTGAGAACATGTAGGAAAATCTCCTATTTCTTTAATAATATCTTCTAAAACTTTTTTAACATTATTAAAATCCCTCCAGTGTCCAGAAGATTGTTTAATAACATCATAGCCCATATTTTGGCGAACTTCTATGAAACCACCATGTTTTTGCACAGCTCTTGCGACTCCAGATAAATTCAATCTGCCCAATTCCTTTTGACTTGGGAAATGTCCAATTTTTTTTATTATAACTTTTAATTCTTTTTTTAAATTTGAAAATTTATCCCAGTAATTTCTAGGTTTTCTTTCTATAATGTCATCTATAATCTCTGCTTGTTTTCCTTCAGAATAACTTTCAAGCAAATTTGTTGGCACTTGTTTTGATTTATCCATTTTTATCTCCTGCATAATTCTCTAATAATTTTTCTTTATCTCTGAACTCTGTTAAATTTTTTCCACTATAATTATCAGTGACAAATTGAATAAGTTCTTTATCAGACATATCACTAAAAAAACCATTTTTTCTTTGCATTCTGATTAAAACTCCTTTTTCTATCAAACTATCAACTAAATTCCTGGCTAAAAGAAAAGCATAAACAGAACTATCTTTTTCTCTGAGTTCTTTAATTGTTTTACCATTATAATTTTCTTCTAGATACTCACATAAATTCTTATTACTCATATTTTTAAAAAAACCATGGGCTTTTCTTGCCCTAGTTAAAATGCCTCTTTCAAGTAAAGTATTAATAAGCCCCCTACTTCTTGCAATTTTATGTGCTTGTGCACTATTTCTTCGAGACTCATTTAGTGTTTTTCCTTTAAATTTTTCTCCTATATATTTTATAAGTTTCTTATCACTCATTTTACTAAAATATCCATTTGGTTTTTTCTTTCCCATCTTACTCACCTCCTTCATCTACTTTCTTAACATCTATCACAACTCCGCTTGAATCAACAACAACCTTTCTTTTTAGAGTAAATACTTCTTTTCCATTATCATCTTTTCCGTTATCTTCCTTACCCCCTCTTCTATTATTTCTCGGACTTTTTCTTCTTGGAATTATAATGCTTCTTGACTCTTTAGGATCTCTAATGCTTTCATCTGGCTCTTCATAACCTAAAGTTTTAAACCAGAAATCCTTAGGATTTGCTTTATCTGGCTTATCAATTTTTCTAGCTAATAAGAAATAAGTATCAGCTAACTTAGCAGCATAACTTTCTGCAAACTGCCTTCCATTTATATTTCTTAATCTTCTAAATGCCTCTCTTGATAATGAAAATCCTTGATTCTTCTCGGTAATTAATTCAAAACCAAGTTTTTCCAATCCAGAATAAAAACCCTCTTCAAATTTCATGCCTTTAACAATTAATTCCAATAATCCCTTATGCTTAAGAA
>CAYHLB010000166.1:0-2948 GCA_964357325.1 Candidatus Woesearchaeota archaeon | reverse complement strand
CCTTTGAAGAAAAAGTTGGAAATATTCCAGATCCTTGTAAAGTGCCTATGCTTAATTTAAAAACAGGTGCATTAAAGATTTTGGATTTTACAGAAGAGCCTGAAGAAAAAACTTGTGTTGAAGTGAAAGTTGAAAATGGAAAAGAGATTGATAAAAAAGAAATGGTATGTGAGGTGAAATGATGAAAATTGGTATAGATATAGATGATGTTATATGCAATACAATTCCAAATATAGTTACTTTTTATAATAAAAAGTATAATAAAAATATAGAATTTAAAGATATTAATTCATTTAATCTTTGGGAGTCTGGAATTGGAAAAAATAAAAAAGAAATTATTAAAATAGTTGATGAATTTGATTCTGAAATTGGTTTTGAAAATGTCGAGTTGCTAGCTGATGTTAAACAAGCTGTATTTGAATTAAGTAATAATTTTGATATTTTCTTTATAACATCTAGATTAAATAAATTTCATGATAAAACTGAAAATTATTTTAAGAAAAATTTTTCTAATGTAAATTTTAAATTAATCTATGCTAATGATTTTCATGGACATAATGGTAGTAAAAAGAAATCTGAAATTTGCAAAGAGCTTGGAATAGATACTTTTATAGATGATAATTATGATTATGTTTTGGATTGTTCAAAAGAAGGTATAAGATGTTTTTTAATAAATAAACCCTGGAATAAGGAGTATAAAGAGAATTCTGGAATAATAAGAGTAAATAGTTTAAAAGAAGCTGTTGAAATAATAAATATAGAGAAGGATTGTGTATTTTGTAATCCTAAAAAAGAACTGATAATAAAAGAGAGTGAAAATACTTTTACAATTTTGAGTAACCTTTATTTATTAGAAGGACATTTATTAATAATTCCAAAAAAGCATTATGAAAGTATTTTAGATGTTTCTGATGAAGTCTTGCTTGAGATTATAAAAGAAATTAAGTATGATGAAAAATTGTTATTTGATAAATTAAAGTGTAGTGGTATTGATATAAGGCAAAACTGTAGACCTTTTTTAAAAGAAAGTAAGGTTAAAGTGAATCATTTGCATTTTCATTTGATTCCAAGAGAATTTGAAGATGAGTTATATCAGAAGAGTATGATTTTTGAAAAAGAAGTTTTTAAGGATTTAGATAAAGAAAGAATTAATGAATTAATGGGGGTGTTAAAATAATGCCATTCCACGAAACAACAGAAAAATACTTTTCAGAATTGCAGGAAGAAATAAAAAAAAATTATGCAGTTGCTTCTGAAGCAAGAGCAAAAGGATTTGATCCTGTGGATAAAGTTGAAGTGCCTTTGGCAATGACAATGGCTGCTAAGGTTGTAAGATTAATTTCAACTGTTTATCCTCAATTAGATAGTGAGGAGATAATTAATAGAGTTTTGGAATTGGAAAAACAATACGGTGCTCTTGAGAGCTCTGTTAGTTTTAAAATTGCAGAGGAGATTGCTCTTGAGAAATTTTGCAAGTTTGAAAATAAGTTACAGGCAATGGATGCTGGAATAAGGGTTGGTTTTGCATATACCACTCTTGGTGTTGTGAGCTCACCTATAGAGGGATTTACTGAAATAAAGGAGGGATTGAGGAATGATGGGAAAAAATATTTAAAAGCTTATTTTTCAGGGCCAATAAGAAGTGCTGGAACAACTGCAAGTTGTGTTGTTTTAATGATAATTGACTATATTAGGCAGGTTTTTGGTTATGAGAAATATGATGCTAGTGAAAATGAATGCAAGAGAATGGTTATGGAATTATATGATTATCATGAAAGAGCTAATAATTTGCAATATCTTCCTACTGAAGAAGAAATTTATTTTATTGCTAAAAACATTGCAATTCAAGTTGATGGAGATCCAACTGAAACAAAAGAAGTTAGTAATTTTAAAGATCTTCCAAGAATAGAGACTAATTTTATAAGAGGGGGGATGTGTTTGATTATTGGAGAAGGAATGGCTCAGAAAGCTGCAAAAGGGCTTAGAATGTTGAAAAAAGTTCAAAAAAATGGATTTAAAGTTAGAGATTGGGAATGGTTGGATGATTATGTTAAATTACATGAAAAAAGAAATGAGGGAAAGGCAGATACAAGTCCAACTTATCTTAAAGATTTGGTTGCTGGAAGGCCTGTTTTTGGTTATCCTGGAAAAGGTTTTAGATTTAGATATGGAAGGAGCAGGGTTGCTGGATTTAGTGCAGTGAGTGTTCATCCTGCTACAATGGGAATTACAAATGATTTTATTGCAAGTGGAACTCAATTGAGAATTGAAAAACCTACAAAAGGTTGTGGTGTAATGCCATGCGATGTAATTGACGGGCCGATTGTTAAATTGAAAAATGGAAGTGTTAGAAAGGTCAGGGATTATAATGAAGCAAAAAGGCTTTACAAAGATGTTGAAGAAATAATTTATATTGGGGATATGTTATTTCCGCTTGGAGATGTTATGAATAGAAATGCTACTTTGGTTAAAAGTGGGTATGTTGAAGAGTGGTGGGAATTGGAACTGGAGAAATTAGGAGGAAAAGTAAAAAATTGTTATGAAGTTAGTTTTGAAGATGCAAAAGAATTATCTAGAATTTTTGGAGTTGCATTTTATCCTAAGTTTATTTATTATTGGAATCAAATAAATTATGAACAATTTTTAGGATTTATTGATTGGTTAAATCATTCAAGGGTTAGTGAGGGGAAATTATTATTTCCTTACAATAATAATGAAAAAGAGAGATTTAAGATTGGTAAAAGAGCATTGGAGATTCTTGGAATTGAGCATGAGGTTGGAATTGAGAATGTTATTTTAAATGAAATTAGTACAAAAGGGTTACTTGTTAATATTGGGGCTGAAAGTGGTTTTAATGGAGAACTTAATATTGATTTTGATTTTAATGGATTAGATTTGAATTTTAAGGAGATTGGTGATAATGAACTAAGGTTAAAGGCAGAGGGAGA
>CAYHLB010000165.1:0-2966 GCA_964357325.1 Candidatus Woesearchaeota archaeon | reverse complement strand
AAAATATAAACAATTATACATAGCACCTATTTATGGGGGAGTTTCAATGAACCCTCAGATTGAAGATTTAGAATATGCAGAAGGTGTTGTAGGAACTCCTGGAAGAATATTAGACCATCTGCAAAGAGGAACAATTAATCTAAAACACCTTAAAACCCTTGTTTTAGATGAAGCAGATAGAATGCTAGACATGGGATTTATTGATGATGTTGAAAAAATAATAAGCCAATGTCCAAAAAAAAGACAAACTCTTTTATTTTCAGCAACAATTTCTCAAGACATTGCAAGATTATCTCATAAATATATGAAAAATCAAGTAGAAGTAGCTGCAGAAGAATATGTTGACCCAACACTCCTCACTCAAATTTATTATGATGTAGATGATAATTTAAAATTTTCTCTATTAAAACATTTATTAGAAAATGAAGATGCAAAATTAGTGATGGTATTCTGCAATACAAGAAAAAATGTAGATTTTGTTGCAAATAACCTAAAGTATCTAGGAATAGAAGCTCTTCCAATTCATGGAGGATTTTCTCAAGAAAAAAGAAACAGAACAATGGAACAATTCCATTCTAAAAAAACCCGAGTACTTGTTTGCACAGATATTGCAGCAAGAGGCCTTGATATAAAAGGAGTAAGCCATGTTTACAATTACAATATTCCCAATGATGCAAAAGAATATATCCATAGAATAGGAAGAACAGCAAGAGCAGGAAAAGAAGGAAAAGTAATAAATTTAATATCAACAAGAGACCATGAAAATTATAGAAATGTTCTAAGAGAAGATTCATTAAAAATTGATCAAATACCAACTCCAGAAATAGAAAGAATACCCATCAGATGGATACCTGAAGGAAGAAGAGGAAGAGATGGAGGAAGAGGAAGAATAGGAGGAAGCAGAGATAGTGGTAGAGAAAATTTCAGAGGAAATAGAGATAGTGGAAGAAGCAACAGTAGAGGAAGAGAATATTCAGCACCTAGAAGAGACAGAGGAATAGGAAGAACTTCTTCTTTTGGAAGCAGAACAAGAACTTCAAAAGAAGGAGAATACAGGCAAAGAGAAGATAGTGATAGAAGAGAATACTCAAGAGGGCCTAGAGGCAGGCCTAGCACAAGAGACAGCAGGCAAAGAAATCCTAGTCATAGCAGAGATAGTCGAAAACCTTCTTCAAATAGAAGAAGATTTTAAAATTAGTTCTACGCCCCACGAGATGTTAAATCTAGAGAATAAATACCTTTAAAATACATATTTCTTAGTATAATATATGAAATCCAATTCAAAATCTAAATACAAACTTCTAGCACCAGCAGGAGACTATGAATGTTTAATTGCAGCAGTAAATGCAGGAGCAGATGCAATATATTTTGGCTTGCAAGAATTTAATATGAGAGCAAGAGCTAAGAACTTCAAAATATCTGACCTTCCAAAAATAAGAAAAATAACAAAAGAAAAAAATATCAAATTATATTTAACACTTAATACTATAATCTATGATAATGAATTAAAAAAATTAGAATCATTAATAAAAAAAGTAAAACCATTTGTTGATGCAATAATATGTTCAGATATTTCAGTTATGATTCTCTGTAAAAAATACAAATTACCTTTTCACATTTCAACACAATGTTCTGTATCAAACATTGAGACAGCAAAATTCTATAAACAATTAGGAGCAGAAAGAATCGTCCTTGCCAGAGAATTAAATCTTTCTCAAATAAAAAAAATATCTAAAATAATTCCAGTGGAGATATTTATCCATGGTGCAATGTGTGTCTCTGTTTCAGGAAGATGTTTTTTATCTCAACAAATGTATAATCAATCAGCGAATAGAGGACTATGCATTCAACCATGTAGAAGACCCTATACAGTGAAAGATAATGAAGGAAATGAATTAAAAGTAGACAACCATTATATTTTCTCAGCAAAAGACCTTTGTACACTGCCATTTTTTGAAAAAATAAAAAGCTCAGGAGCAATTGCATTTAAGATTGAAGGAAGAAACAGAGAACCAGAATATATAGATGCAGTTGTAAAAGCCTATAGAAAAGCAATTGACAAGAAATTATCAAAACAAGAAATACAAAAAAGCATAAAAGACTTAGAACAAGTATTTAACAAAGGATTTTCATCAGGATTTTATCTAGGCCTGCCAACAAATGATGACTATTCTAAAACTGAGAATAGCTCTGCTAGCCATTCCAAACAATTTATAGGAAAAATACTTCACTATTATGATAAAATAGGGGTGGGCTTATTAAAATTAAATACAGGGAATCTAAATATAAATGATGAACTTATTATACTAGGAAAAACAACTGGAATTATAAAAGCAAAAGTAAAATCCATGGAAATAAACAACAAACAAATAAATCAAGCAATAAAAGGTCAAACAATAGGTATAAAACTGCCATTCTGCAGAAAAAATGATGATTTATATAAGGTAATAAAAAAAACAGTTAAACAAATAAACATAAATTATTATAAACCACCCCCCCCTATTAAAGAACATGAATATCCAAAGGGTTAAACAAGGTGCAAAGATAACTCTTTACAATGGAGTCTATATGATTTTTCTAGGAATATATTACATTTTTTTTATTAAAACAAATATGAAAATAACTTTTGATTCAATATATCTTTTATGGGGATTTTTTACAAGATACAACAGCAATATAGCCTATTTCTTCTTTTTATTTAACATCTTAGTTGGAATTTTTTTAATTTCTCAGGGAATCTTAATAATTTATCTTTCAGACTTTATAATAAAAAGAAAAGAAAAAATGACCTGGACAATGTTATTCCTTTCTGGAATAATAACTTGGGCAGTATTACTTGTGACAAGCATATTATTTAACAACTGGCTTCTTTCAGTATTAACTGGAATTGGCTGGTTAACTTTCCTATTGGGCATGGTTATCCCAATAAGATACTATTTAGAAAAAAATTATAGAGAATACTAAAT
>CAYHLB010000164.1:0-2988 GCA_964357325.1 Candidatus Woesearchaeota archaeon | reverse complement strand
ATTAAATCCTTATCATAAAATCCTCTATCAAATAAAATTAATTGGACTTCTCCAATTAATGGTTTTATCAAGGATAAACAATAATTAATTAAAAACCGCATTTATAGCCAAATCTAGTTGCTCATGAACATTGCCTGGAAATAATCTTCCAGTCTTAGCTTCAATAAGATTCTTATACAAATCAACAATTCTCTTTAAATCACTTGCACTTAAATCAGTATCAAATTTAATTCTTTTTTCAATCTTAACTCTTTGCAAAATCTCTTCAAATAAATGATGTTCAACACCCATCACAACATCCCCAAACATTTGTATAAACCTTCTGTAAGAATCATAACAGAATCTTTCATTTCCAGTTTTATTGATTAAACCAGAAACCGTCTCATCATTTAAACCTAAATTCAAAATAGTATCCATCATTCCAGGCATACTCGCTGCTGCTCCGCTTCTAACAGAAACAAGCAAAGGATCATTTCTATCTCCAAGCCTCTTTCCCATATCTTTTTCCAATTCCTTTAACTTATCACTAATTTGTTCTCTAACCTCATTTGTTAATTTTTTTCCAGATTTATAGAATAAATCACAGGCAAGAGTAGTTATTGTAAATCCTGAAGGAACAGGAAGCTCAATTGAAGTCATTTCAGCCAGATTAGCACCTTTTCCACCAAGAATTTCTTTCATATCCTTATTTCCCTCTTTAAAAGAATAAACATATTTTTCAGCCATTTTATATTTGTCCTGTAACTTCTTGATGAAGTTGCCTTAATCTTCCATGATAATCTTCTGGAAATTTTTCCTCTAAATTTACTAAAAATAAACTTCTGCCAGCTAAATAACCAACAGGCAAAGGCATGCCATCCTCATTTCTAGGAATGCCTTCAACAGCTTCTCTCATGATAATATGACCCCTGCCCAAATACCTAAATCCCCTATCTTCCAATAAATCAACTAATCTATCGCATTGCTCATCTGTTAATTCTAGTATATCAGCTCTCATGATTAATAATGTTATATAAAACTACAAATTTTCTTTATAAATATAGTTGAAAGATAAAACATATTTTTGAGAACAATGAATAAAATTTTTATTTATCAGCCATTATGTTTTTAAACAAACTTTTATTTAAAATTATATGAAAATTGGTATAAAAACTTACAAAGAAGAATCAGTTTTAGAATATTTTAAAGAAAAAGCAGATTTTTTGAAATAATGGCAATTCAAGATATTGATTATGAATTTTTAAAAAAATTCAAAAAACCAATAATAATACATGCAGAACACGAATCATTTAATATAAATATTGCAGATAAAAATAATGAAAATAATCTTAATTCAATAAACTTTGCAAAAAAAATAGCAGACTTATCGAATTCAAAAAAAATAATTTTACATCCAGGATGCATGAATAATGAAAACTGCTCAAAAGAAAATGCGATCAATTTAATTAAACAAGTTAATGATAAAAGAATAATAATAGAAAATGTAACAGATGATGAAAAAAACCATGGATTATGCAAAGATCCAAAAGAAATAAAGGAATTTATTAAAGATGCAAATTCTGGATTTTGCTTTGATATAAATCATGCAATAATCACAGCTATAAATAAAAATGAAGATTATTTTAAAATAATAAAGGAATTCATAAAATTAAAACCTGACCATTATCATCTGAGTGGAATGATTTTTAATCCCCAAAAAGACCATTTGTCTTTTAAATATTCAGAATTAGACATAAAAACTATATTAAAACTCTTACCAAAAGATGCAGAGATAACCCTTGAAGTATCAACTAATAAAGAAGACACAGAATATGATTTAAACCTTATTAAAAATATTATTAAGGAAATATAGTAATAACTATTTAATAGTAACAAAAACGAAGATTTATAAATGCCAAAAACCATTAAAAATTATGGCAAATTACATTTCAAAACTAGGAACAGCTATTTTACTTTTAGTTCCAACAAATAGCTATGCAACTTCAACTCCTTTTTATCAAAGACATGCATCTAGACAAATAGAATCTCCTGCAAACAATTTTCCATTAGAAATATTTATATCAACTCCAGAAATACCTGAAGAATTGCAAAAACCTACAAAAAGTATAGAAAAAATTCTATCGAGTAATAAAAGATAATAACAAGATATAGGGATATCAACACATTCTCCTATTTAATATTAAATCAAGTAAAGCCATTCGAACAAAGAGTCCATTCTCAGCCTGCCTAAAATAAGCAACTTTCTCATCATTCTCTTCAACTTCAATTGGCAAATTTATCTCCTCAACATGGGGCAAAGGATGCATAATAATAATTCCACTTTTAATTAAATTAAAATTATTCATATTTATAACATATTTTCCTTTGGCATTTTCATAGTCATAGGTGCTTATTCTTTCTTTTTGAATTCGAGTCATATAGATAATATCAACTTCGCCTAAAATTTTATTTAAATCATTTTCTTCAGTAAATTCAACACCTTTTCTTTCAAGATATTCTTTAATATCCTTCTGCATCTTTAAGTTTTCAGGACTTACAAAAATTATTTTATTTCCATGAAATTTAGCAAGCAAATAACATAAACTTCTAACTGTCCTGCCACTAGCCAGATCTCCCACCATTGCAATTTTCAAATTATCCAGTCTGCCAAATTCACGATAAATAGTATAAACATCGAGTAATGCTTGAGTAGGGTGCTGCCCTTTTCCATCTCCTGCATTTATTATAGGAATTCTTGACACTTTTGAAGCTTCAAGAGCTGCTCCTGTTTCATAATGTCTAATTACAATTGCATCACAATAACCAGCAACAATCCTAATAGTATCAGCTATAGATTCTCCTTTAATTGCAGATGAAAATTCTTTTGCATTTTCAGTGGAAATAACGCTTCCTCCAAGTCTAAGCATAGCAGATTCAAATGAAAGTCTTGTCCTGGTACTTGGTTCATAAAATAAAGTAGCAAGTATTTTTCCCTTCAAACATCCATTA
>CAYHLB010000163.1:0-3012 GCA_964357325.1 Candidatus Woesearchaeota archaeon | reverse complement strand
AAATGGCTTCATCTAATTTTTTTGATGTACCTGGTGCATTTACTGTAAAAACTCCTGCATTAAATGAGCCATTATAATTGCTTGAAATATTATAAGCAAGGCCTTTTTCAGCTCCTAATGATTTCATGAGTCTTGAAAGTGGACCTCCTCCTAATGAATATGAAAGAATTTGCAATGCAAAAAATTCTCTTGAGGTTTCTGGAGGAACAATCATATAGAGTGATAACTCTGCTGAACTTTGTTCTGGATGTGTAGGGTTATACATAGATGGTTCTGGCCAATGAGATATTAATTTTTCTTCAAGAGGTTTTAATCTTGGATAAGATTTAATTCTTAAATCATCTCCTGGTTTTAATGTTCCAAAATATTTCTCTATTAATTCTTCAATACTCTCAGGAAGATTTCCAGCAATAACAAGGTCTGAATTAGTAGGGGTATAGGCTTTTTTATGGAGAGCTCTCAATACATCTGGAGTTGCGAGTGTCACTCTTTCTATTGTTTCACAGCCATCTATTGATCTTGGATGATTTTTATAAAACATCTTATTAAATTCTCTATTTCTTTCATAGTTTGGGTGACTTCTTCTATCTAGAATTTCTCTTAAAACTCTTTTTCTTTCACCTTCTACACTCTGGTGATCAAATAATGGACTAAACACCATATTAGAAAGAAAATCTAATGTTGATTCAGTGTCTTCTTTAAGATTCAAAAAAGGATAGGTTGTTTTTACAAGTCTAGTTCTTGGGTCAAAATTTCCAATGGATTTTATTTGATATTCTGTTTCTTCCGGAGTGAATTTTTCTGAACCTCCTGTTACAACTGCATGCTCTAGGAAATGAGATAAACCTTCTTCACCAGGTTTTTCTTGATAAAATCCAAAATTAACCTGAATTACTCCTGAAACAGTTTCTGATTGAGGGTTGTTTTGCAGTGCAACAACTAGACCATTATCTAATTGATACTGCCTTGAATTTCCATTTAATATTCCCATGACAAATTAATAGAAGTTTTGTTTTTAAATCTTACTATTAGTTATCACTATAAAATAATAACAAATAGAAAGGTTTATAAGGTATTGCTGGGTAGGATAAAATAATACAGCCTTCTTTTCTGAAGGAAAAGAACCCTGGGGAAGAAACTGTAGTTGGTTGAAATACAGCCTTCTTTTCTGAAGGAAAAGAGACCTTGGGTAGAAAATGATTAAATTTGAGGTGAAAGGATGAATAAATGCCACACATTGAAGTTGTTAGTGCTGAACTTTTAGAAAGAGAACTTAATAGTCGAAGATTTTTAGATGGACTTGAAAAAGCAATTGAAATCACATATGATACTGGAAGAGAAGCTTGTTTTGATGTTGAAAAACAATTATTTGGAAATCAGATTGTTTATCCATTTGTTATTGATATAGGTGATGAAAATCATTGTGGAGTGGTATATGTATTGAGTTATGTGTTAACTAGGTATAGGAAAAGTTTGGAAGCTATTGGAAATAAATGGGTTGCACTAGGAAATCCTGAATTTGATACAGTAGATTTTCAAGCTTTTTGTGCTGCTAATAGATTGCTATGTGAAAATTATCCAGAAGTTCCAAAAGAATATTCAGAAAAAAGTGAGGGTGTTTGGGATTTTTATCCATTTTTAACACTTCATACTCATCCAAGTTCTTCTCTTGTTCCTTCTTTAGAAGATTTGACTCGCTTAAATTTTGCTAGGAAATATGTTGGTTATTTGAGAATATATCCAAAACCAATTATGATTATTGCAGGGGTTGATTCTGAAAATAAATATCAGGAATTATTATTTTTACAAGAAAAAGGAAAAAGGCCTTTTAAAAAAGATAGACTAAAAGGATTATGGAAGGAAGTTGATGAATTTTTAGACCCTAAGATACAATTATTAAAAGATATTTTTGAAGTTAAACAAAAACAGCATTACAATAAAGGTGTTGGATATTTTGACAGAGATAATGGAGAAATTAGTTTTGATTTTGATTTAAAGGATTTTGCATATAGGTGTGAATTGAGAGGGGAAAATGAATAATCCTTCTTCTCCTGATTCAAAATTATTCAGAATTTATACTGTAAGTTCTGATAATAAAACTTCAAGACAGTATTTAACTGATTTGGAAAATCAACTTAAGGATTATCCATTTAGAGGATATTTGGTTTCCTATGGAAATCCATTTTCTGGTACTCGGGCTTTGAAAGTTGGAGAAGTTGTTCAAGTAAGTGATGCTCAAGGAAAGAAAATTAGAACTGGTTTTCCAATTCCTGTAAAGGTTTTAGATGTTTCTGAAGTTAGTGAATCAGAAGTAAGTTCTATCTATAGGCCCTCTGGAGTAAGATTATATTGTTTAGATAGAGAACAGGGCAGATGTGTTGTTGCAACAAATAATGAAAATTTAATTTATAATGCTCCTTTTCCTTCTGGATTGTTTGACCTTGATTTAAACTCATTTACAGGAGAATTGTTTGATTTAGGTGCAAATGTTTCTATTAGGCCTGTTTTTGGTGGAAGATATGAAGTAGATGGATTTTATGTTAAAAATGTAATGGAAACTTCCTTAAATGAATATAAAATGCTTCAAAGAACTTTTAAAAAAGAAGTTGAAGAAACTGAGGAAGCACTTGATGCTATTTCAAGAAATTATGGCAAGAAAATTTTTGAACATGAAATGGCTATAAAAGCACTTGTTCGTGAAAGAGATGCTGCAATTAGGAATGTAGGAAAGCCACCTTGTCTTGATGAAGTATTGTTTAGAGCATTTAATGAAGGAGAAGAAGAATGATAAGTATTGAAACAGTAACTAGGGAATTACTTGAAAGAGAACTTAATAGTCGAAGGTTTTTAGCTGGGCTTGAAAATGTTATTGAACTTGCTGAATATCCTAGGCCTATTATTAATGGAAAAAGATTGGAAATTAGTTTTGATGTTGAGAAAGAATTATTTGGAAATGGGACGAGTTAATGCCTGCGGGCATGACTATAACTAACTACTGAATCCAATTCGTTA
>CAYHLB010000162.1:0-3022 GCA_964357325.1 Candidatus Woesearchaeota archaeon | reverse complement strand
ATTATATTGATTTGAATAAACTCCAGAATAATTCTGAGTTGAACTTATATAATATCCATTGCAATTAAAAGTTATGTTTTGTGCAGTTATAGAAATGCAGTCAGTTGTGATTGTATCGTTTGATACAGAAACATTTAATGTATAAGTTTCTCCTGCTGAACTCAATGTTTGACAGTTAGTTATGTTTGTAACTGCGCTAATTCCATTCATTAAAACAATCATAAATAATATCCCAATTATCAATAATACGAATTTTTTCATCTCTTTCATTTTATTTTTTATCATCTTCTTTTCACCTGCTTCTTTTTCCTTTTTCCATTTTTGTTTAGGAATTTGTCTTGTCTTTTACTTTATTTTGCCTTCCAGCAGCCACTGCCATACTGGCATGACTGTTATTTTTTTATTCTTTATTCTTATTTCCTCATCTTGATCATAGGTTAAAATCAGGCCATGATTTAATTTGAATTCATCCATTGCTTCAATTAATCCTTTAATTTCTCTTTCTTTGTTTTTATTGTCTAGTTGATAGCAAACCTGCATAGCTTCTGCTATCTTTAGCTTGTTTTTTATTATAAAATCACATTCTCCTTTTTCAGAATAATAATAAATCTCATTATTTCTCCTTTTTAGCTCAATAAAAACAAGATTCTCAAGAAGTCTTCCAGATTCCTCTGAAAAATTAAAGCCATAAACTTTCTTAAATCCATTATCTGCAAGATATACTTTTTTTATTGAATTAATCTGTTTTTTCATAGAATAAGAAAATTTGCCTAAAGTAAAGAAAAATCCTATATCCTCCAAATAAGAAAAATATTCCCACACAGCATCTTTAGAGGCATTCATTTCATTCTTAATTGATTCATAAAAACTGTTAATAGAAATAGTTTTAGCTGTATTTGTAACGAAATATTTTATAAGGCTTTTTAATAAAATTGTATTCCTTATTTTATATCTCTCGACAAGGTCTTTGTATATCATAAGTTCAAGGTAGCTTGAAATAGTGGATTCTTTTTCAATTTTATCTTTATATTTAGAAACTGCAGGATATCCACCATAAACCAAAAATTCATCAAAAAGTTTTTTAATAGCAAATCTATCTTTTGAAAATTTAATATTTTTATCATATTCAAATTCCTTGAATCTAAGAAACTCTATAAATGAAAGAGGATATATTTTTCTTGTAATGGTTCTTCCCCTAAGTTCAGTAGCTATCTCGCTGCTTAATAGTTTTGAGGAAGAGCCTGAAACAAATATTATATATTGCTTTTTTTCATATAATCTCTTAAGAAACAAACTCCAATTAGGAGCTGCATGTATTTCATCAAAAAAAAGATATATTAATTTTGAGACATTTTCATGATATAATTCATAATAAGCTTCCAAAAGTTTATCTAAATCCTCAGTTTTTAAGTTATTAAGTCTTTCATCTTCAAAATTCAAGAATATTATCCTATGAATTTCAATTCCAGAATTTAAAAGTTCTTTTATTTTTTGGAACATAAGATAGGTTTTTCCTACTCTCCTTAATCCAACTAAAACTGATATTTCTTCGCTTTCTAAAATATTATAGTCCCTTTTTTTCAATTCTGGCAAGGGATTTTCATGAAATTCTTTTATTATTTTTTTGAATGTTTCTTTCATTTTTATATCCTTTTATTAAAGGAAACTTATTTATAAATGTTTCCTTATATATATCCTATATCCATGACTCCTCCGCTTGATGATGCCCAACTGCTTGAATTTCCCCATTTTCCATTATTAACTCCAACCCAATAATATGTTGCTGCTGAAACAAAATTAATAATAAATATTAAGGACAATATTCCAATTATTCCTAATGCAAATATCTTCAATTCATTTATGTTTCTTCTATTTTTTTTCATCTCTTTTACCTTTTTTATCACTTATCTTTTAATTTCTTTTAAAAGATATTTATAAAAAGGTAATATTTCAATATCTTTTACCTTCTTTTCAATATCATATGAAATAACAAGTGCTTTCTTTGGCTTGTATTTTTTAACGAATTTTTGCAGTGATTCTAAATCTCTTTCTTTCACATCTCCAGATTTTATTTCTATTGCAATAATTTCTGGTTTTGTCAAAATCAAGTCCACTTCATTTTTATAAACATCTCTCCAAAAGAATTCTCCTGAAGTTTCATTAATCAAAAAAGTTTCAAAAGCCTTTCCAAATTTTTCACTATTTTTCAGCAAATCTCTTGATATTAAAGAAGGATAATATTTTTTATATTTTCTTTGCGTTTTTCTGATATTTTTTGAAAAATTATAAAGCTTTTTTATCAAAAAAGATTTTTCAAGATAGTCTATATATATAGAGGCAGTTTGCCTTGAGATGCCTAGTTCTTTGGATAATTCCCCAAAGTTCATTATCTGTCCAGGCTCGTTTAAGATTATTCTAAGTATTTGTTCAAGTACTGGAACATTGTCTATGGGAACTAATTGAGGAATATCTTTGAACAAAATCTTTTCAATAATATTTTCATTAATGTATTTTTCGCAAATTTCTTCACTCTCATTTATTATTTCTGGAAATCCATTGCAGATAAAATATTTATCCAGTTCATTAAGCAGTTCTTTTTTATATAAATTTAGATTATCAAATTTTTTATTTCTAAATGACAAGAATTCTTTGAATGTAAGAGGATTAATTTTAAACTCAAAAATTCTTCCTGCCAAACTTTCTCTAGTTTTTTTTCTTATAAAAAGAGATTCAGAACCGCTTATAATAAACTTTATATTTGGATATAAATCATAAATTGTTTTAAGCTGGTCACTCCAATTATTAACCTTCTGTAACTCATCGAATAAAAACAAGAATTTTTCCTTGAATAAATCTTTTTTCATAAAAGACTCATAAATTTCTAAAATGTTCATAAGCCTTTCCTCTTTGGATTCATCAAATGAAAAATAAACTATATTCTCTCTTGGATATTTGGATAGATTCTCATCTATTATTTTTTTCATAATAGTTGTTTTTCCGGTTCTTCTGAGTCCTGTTAAAG
>CAYHLB010000161.1:0-3061 GCA_964357325.1 Candidatus Woesearchaeota archaeon | reverse complement strand
AATTACTGGATGGGCAGATGCTTTGCATGGAAAGTTTACTTCATTCCATCCAATAACAAATACTGTGCTTGCTTCAAGGCCTTTTATTGAATGTATTGTTGCAAGAGTAACTTCTCCCTGCTTTGCAGAAACTCCGTTTGAAAAATCATCTGTTTTCAATATATGGGGAATATTTTTTTGTTTCATTAATTTTGAAATTTCTGTTAATTGAAAATTAGTTCTTGAAAGTATAAATATCTCTTTTTTTTCTTGATTAGAGTTCAAAATCTTGTTTATTATAAAATCCATTTCAGTTTGCTCTGATTCAAAGTGAAAAAGAGAAATCTTTTTTTCTGAATTATAGGAATGTTCTAAGTTTGGCAAGGACATTATTTTTATTGAAGAGTTCATTAGTTGCACTATATGATTGTTACTCCTGTAGTTTTTAGTTAAAGCGATTATTTCAGCATCTTTGTATTTTTCTTCAAATTTTAAGATATAATTTATGTCAGAACCCCTCCATCCAAATATAGATTGCCTCGGATCTCCAACACAAAATATATTTTTTGAATTCAAGAGGTCTAGAAGTTTTATTTGCATGGAATTAACATCTTGATATTCATCCACAAGAATATGGTCGAATTCTAGAATTTCTTGTTTGTTTGATTCAAAAAATTTTATTGTTTCCATAATCTGGTCCGTATAATCCCTTAAACCACTTAAGTCCATGTATTTTTTCAAATATTTGCATACTAAATAGATTATATTTGCAATTTGTTTATCTTTTCCAAGTGCATCTTTTGAAAAATCGTATAGTTCTTCATTTCTTGATTTAAAGTACTCTAAAATAAAAAAACAATCATTCATGAACATATTTGAAAGCTGTTCTTTTGTTTTATTTCTCTTTTGATTTTCTGAAAAATAAATATCTATAACTTGACTTATCGTTATATTTAAATCAGATAAAGCTGACATTAATGCCATTACTTTGTTACCATAGGATATTACATTCATTTTTCTTCCATATATTTTAGTTTCATTTTTTAATAGTATTTTTTCAGAAAAAGAATTAAAAGTCTCTACATTTGTTGCAATTCCAAGACTTTTCAGCCTATCTTGCATTTCCTCCCTTGCTTTTCTTGTAAAGGTAATTGCAAGAATTTTGCTAGGATTAACTCCTTTATATCTTATTAAAAATTCTATTCTCTTAGTTAAGACAGTTGTTTTTCCAGAGCCTGCTCCTGCAATGCATAGTATTTTCTCTTTAGTAGAGATTATTGCTTTTTTTTGATAATCATTGAATGTTTGTAAAAAGGGTTTTAATTCATTAAAAATAATCTTGTCTTCAGGAGTTATTTCTGATGTCTTTTCATTAAAATTGTTTTTAACTTTGTTTTTGTATAGTTGAGGATTGATAATTTCTTGTTTTCCTCTTTCTGTAATTCTTAAAACTTTTATAAATTTGTTAAAATCAGTTGAAGTTTGCTCTACAAGATTGTTGTTTATTGCATTATCCAACATATTCATTAATTTTTCTTTTTTATAGTTTAGACAACCAAAGGTAGGCAAATCATCCATATTATTGTCCCTGATTGAAGAATTCTTGAAATTACCTGTTAAAAAATCCACTAGGAGATTTTTTCCAACTGGAAATGGAATTTCATTTAGGGCTTTTAATATCTTAAGATAATCTAGGGAATCATCTCTTTTTATTTCTTTTATTAATTGTTTGTCATCCATTTTTTAAGTTATATTATAGAATTATTATGAGGTTATATAAAGTTAATTATGATGAATTTAGAAAAAAATTATTTCTTTGCTACTTTTTCTTCTCTAAGAATAGCTTTTGCAATTATAAATACTACAAAAGCGATTATAATAAAATTAATCAATTCACCTAGGAATGATCCCCATTTGATTACTATGGGCCCTAAGTTAAATACTGCCTCTTTCCAAGCTCCGCCTGGAATAAAAGGAGTTATAATTGGCATTATAACATTCTCTACTAAAGATTTTATTAAAGCAGTTGATGCAACACCCATTATAAATGCTATTGCTAGACCTACTACTTTATATTCTTTTAAAAATTCAAGAAACTCTTTAATTATAGCCATAAAACATATAGGTTGTAGAAGTACATAAATATTTTCTTTAATCAATGATTCCGATTAAATGGTGGACTCCTATTTGAGTTATTTTAACATATAATTTTTTTCCAAGAATTGATTTGTCCTTTGAATTAATTAATACTATGTTATAATTTTCATCTCTTGATTCATAGAGATTTTCGCTTATTTTTTTGTCAATGAAAACTCCTATAGTTTTATTTTTGAATTTTTGCTTGTTTTCTTCTGCGGTTTTTCTATGCAATGCCATTAACTCACTTGCTCTTTTATTTATAATTTTTATATCTAAGGGCTTTAATTTTCCAGCTTTTGTGCCTTTATGGGATGAAAATTTTGAAAGATTAAAAACATCTGGTGAATATTCTTTTAAAAATTCAAGGTTGGCTTTGTGAGCTTCATTTGTTTCTGTAGGATAGCCTGTTATTATGTCTGTTGCAATGGTAATATCTGGGAATTCCTTTCTGAATTTGTTGATAATTTCCTTTACTATTTCTATTTTATAATTTCTATTCATATCTTTTAATATTTGATTGCTTGCTGATTGTATTGGAATATGTATGAATTTATACATTCTTTTATCCTGGTAAATTTGTATTAATTGGTCTAGAATATGATAAACATTGTTTGGGTTCATCATTCCTAAACGAAGTTTAAAATTATGCTTTAGTTTTATTATTTTGTTTAATAGTTCTGGAAGTTCCTGTTTTCCTCGGTCCAAACCATAGATTGCACAATCTTGGCTTGTTAGCCATATTTCTTTTGCTCCATTTTGTAGGTCTGATTCAATTGTTCTAATTATTTTTTCTTGAGGATAGGAGAATAATGGGCCTTTTGCTAATCTTGTTTTACAATAACTGCAATCAGAATTGCATCCTTCGCTTATTTGTATTATTGAAATAAGTTTGTTCTCTGGAATTTTTGGAAGAAGTATTTTTTCTTCATTTTGTTTTGAAAGA
>CAYHLB010000160.1:0-3105 GCA_964357325.1 Candidatus Woesearchaeota archaeon | reverse complement strand
GTATTTAAGCTTTATGGAGTAATTTAAGAATGATTAATTACGTTCGGAGATACTGATTAATTTCTTAATTCTTCCAGACGATTTTATCCATAGAAATGTTTTCTTTTTTTGTTTCATAGATTATACTTGTAAGTTCTTCTGGTTCAAACCAGAGCTGGATTTCTCTTTTTGCATTTTCTGCTGAATCTGAAACATGCATGACATTTTCCATTACTTGAGTTTTTGAATTAACTCTTCCGTATTTTCCTCTTATTGTTATAGGATCTGCATCTTCTGGATTTGTGTTTCCTGCTAGCTTTCTTATTGTTTCTATTGCATTTTCTCCTTCATAGACCATAGCGAGAACTCTATTAGTATGGTAGTGTCCTTGAATGTATTTTAAAATATTTTCAAAAGTTTTATCTCCTTTTTCTTTTCCAAATTTTTCAATCAATCTTTGCCTTAGTTCAGAATAGTGTTTTTCAGCGAGCTCTTTGCTAACACTTACAACCTTTGCACCAATTATCTTGAATTTTGTTTCAGAAAGGGCTGTAATTATATTTCCAGTAAGAGATTTAACTAGTCCATCTGGTTTTATTATTACAAGACATTGTTGGATTGCCATTATTGATTATATATTTTATAAATTAAATTAGATATTTATTCTTTTTCTTTTGATTCTTCTTTTTTCTTTCTTTTCTTTGGCTTTTCTTCTACTGCGTCTATTTTCGTTTTTGATTCTTCTTCTTTTTTTGATGCAATATCTTGAGTTTCTTTTATTTCTCTTTCTGCTTTTTTTATTCTTTCTTCTTCTATTTCTGCAAATTGATCTATTACTTCTTCTTCATGCTTTATTTTTTCTACTGGTTTTGGTTTTATTTTTGGAACTTCTTCTGGATTTAATTTTCTTTTTACATCAAACATTCTTATTTCACAAAGAGAAAGGGGATAGGTTTTTTTTAGATATAGAGAAAGTGATTTTTGTATTTTGTTCATTAAAATTTCATTGAATAATTCATTGTCTGTTTTTTCTGCAATATAGTCTTGAAGCCAGTTCTTACATTTGTTTCTTATTGTTTTTCTAACTGCTTTTGAAACTCTTTTTCTTGTTATTAAGAAAGGTTTTACAGAAATCATACTGTTTTGTGAAGGTGTTTCAAAAGAATCTTCAACATAGCTTATTCTTTTTCTTATCATCCTTCTTATGAAATAAGGCATTAATTTAATTTTTATTGGATTTGCTATTGGTTTATTATTTTCTAATTCGACTTTTACTGTTGCTTCTACACTTTTCCCTTTTAATTGCCTTGTTAAGTCTAATTTGATTGTTCTTCCAATAAGTTCTTCACTGAAGTTTCCTATAAGTTCTACTTTTGATTTTATTATTGGAATTTCTACTTCTATGAATTTCTTTCTCTTTATCATTACTTTTGTTTGTTTTCCTGCCATTTTTACTCTACAACTATCTTGCTTACTCTTCTTGAATGTTTTGCAAGTTTTGATTTTTTACATTCTTTACAAGAATAAATTACAACTCTCCTCATTGTTGTTTTTGTTTTTCTTTTCCATGATTTTATTGCTTTTTTACTACCCCATTTTCCTTTATTTCCCATTCCTCGGTTTTTTCCTCTTAGTTTTGATCTTCCTAAGGATCCCCATGCTAAAGGTCCTCTTTTGAATCCAGTTGAAACTAGGTCAATTTTTTGCTCTGTCCTTTTTTTACAAAAAGGACAGAATCTTTTGGTTTGTTTAGGAAGCTTCATTATATTGTAATTTATTGGTAATGTTTATAGGACAAGTAGGGTAAGCATATGTCTCGCTACTTTATCTCACATCATTTATTAGATATTAGTAAAAGGGTTTTTAAAGGTTTCTTATGTTATGGTGACGGAGTTAAATTATGTTTTGATAATGGTATGGAACAAAGAATATTTTTTAAAAAAGGAAAGCAAAGAGATTTTTTGGATTTAGTTGTGGAAAGATTGAACTGCTTGAGTGTGCGAGGAATATTGCAATTTGGATTTGAGATTAGCTATGATTGTTTAAAAAATTATTATTGTGAAAGAAGATTAATTCCTATTGGGTTTTTTGAAAGTTTGTGTCATGTTGCTAAAATTGATAAAAATCAGTTGAAATTTAAGATTATTGATGGAAATTGGGGGCAGGTTAAAGGAGGGAGCCTTGGAAGAAGATAGATTTATATGTTTTTATTTATTAGTTATTTTTATGAAAAAAAAAGGTTTTATTATATTTTTGAAAATGCTAAGATGGTTATTTTTAATATTTGCAATACTTTTATTTTTATGGGTAATTAAGAAGCTTATATTATCATGATAAAGAAAATTTTAGTTTGGCTTTTTAGGATGATTTATTTATTTTTAATTATGTCCGAAATTAAAACCTCATTATTTATAATGGGGTTGTAAGTTTGCTGCTTTTAATTTCGGAGCATCCTAAAAACAAGTGCCTGTCACAAACCACACTCGCCTGCGGGCGATTTTTTGTCGCGGCAAAAAACCTTTAGGGTGTGGTGGCACATTGTTTTTTTGATTTACAGATAATTCTGAATACTCGAAAAAAGAAATATTAAGTATTGTTGAACTTAGAAGAATAACTGAAAATAAAAATCTGAGGTCTGCTGCTGATAAACTTGCTAATTCATATAGAAAAAGAGGGTTAAAGTCTTTAATTAGAAAGCAAGAAGGCATTGGATTAAATCCAATTAAAATTAGTTATAAGGACATAACTGATAAGTGTTTAGAAATAGATAAAAAACAACGTAAGTAGGTGGCGACTTTTCCAAACCATTTATCAGCTTTCGCCTTGGATACCTTACATACATAAGGATTTTTCTGGAATCGGTCTACTTACAAGTTATATAGCCTTATTAGGTATTTATAGTTTTTGGTTGGCTTTTTTGTTTTGGTAATGTGTGTAAAATAAAGCTAAGTAGAGCAAGTAGAATCTAAGTTTAAATTCTTCTAATGTATTTTATAGAATCTTTTTCAGTGTTTGCATCTTGTTTCTTAAACAAGAGTCTTATTACTACAAGCATCATAAACAAAAGCAGGATAAGTTCTGGCCATGGGAATGTCAAGAATCTTGATTTTTTTGATTCTTGATCAT
>CAYHLB010000159.1:0-3125 GCA_964357325.1 Candidatus Woesearchaeota archaeon | reverse complement strand
CTTTGTATAGCAGGGGTTAAACAGAATATTGATTGTTCAGCCATAATTATGATGGGTTTTTTTGATGAGAATATGTTTATTATCAGTATTTCCTTAATTATAGTTATTTATCTAATACAATTGATAATTGGCAAAAAGTAAAATGAAAGATAAACTAGTTATTATTTTGATTATTATTTTATTTAGTTTTAACTTTATAACTGCAGAGATAATTAGTGGAAATTCTTCAGGGGAAATACAAACTTTTTATGGAACTGGAGATTCTATAAGTGGATGGATAAATATAAGTGTTACTAATGAGGCAAATTCTTCTTTTTTAAATACTTATTTTAATTCAAATTCAGGAAATAATATAAACATCCAGAGACTGCTTAATTCAAATGGGTTATTTAATGGAGCAGGATATAGTTGCTTGCCTGTTGATTGCAGTGAAAATTTTACAACAACAGGAGATTCAACTTCAAAAACAGTTACAATAAATAGAGGATATAGCAAGATACTTGGAATAAAAATAACTTCAAATGAAATGGTTGATTCAATAAGGTCTCTTGAATTTGATGTCAGTGCTAATGGTGGAAATTCGTGTTATGTGATTCCATTGGGAATTGATATTCTTAATGAAGGCACTTTTGAATATTCTGCTGAAAATCTATCAAATGAACTTTGCACAATTAAAAAACCATATGGGTGTTTTGATTCAAGTGATTCTGAAAATTATACAGAACTTGAAGAAGGCATTGCCTATTGTGAAAAAATTGAAATATCTCCGTATAAATCATATTTAATTGGAGCAAATATATCTTCTACTGCTGATTTTAGCAAAGCTGTTAAGATTACAATGGATGCTGGATGTGGTGAAAAAATATGTATAGGCAATGTTAGCAGCAACTCTATCAAATGTAATATAACTCTTGATTGTGATTTACAATCCAATGCAAATGCTACTGTTTGCATTAAACCCCAGCAGGCCACTCCTTATAGAATAAGATATGAAAGGACAAATCCTGTTTGTGGACATTTAACTGATGATGGTGCAGACTATGCTAAAGATTTTGAAATATTTGCCTATCCTATAAAATATAAGGCCGCTGGAAGTTTTAGATTTAATAAAAGCATGATTAATATGGATAGTTTATCTGCTTCAATAAAGGATAATCTCTTAAATAGATATTTGGCAAATGGCACTTCTGGAATAAACTGCACTAAAGGCTGTGTTGTTCCAATCAAATTTTTTTCAGGAATAGATAACCAACAAATAACTATAAGTAATATAAAACTAAATTATACAGAGGGAGGAATTAAATCTACTGCAACATTAATTGGAGATCTTGTATCTTCACCCCCTATAATAACTGTTATGAATCCTTCAAAATTGGATTTAGATGATATTGGCATATTAACTCCTAATTCTGTTGGAAAATACATTTTTTCAATAAAACATGGCATCAAGGAGATATTTAAAACAAATATAACTGTAACAGATGTTGCTGAAATATCTAATATTATTCCTACTGATGCTGTTGCTTTGGTTGATAATACTTTTTTTGCAATATTTAATAAACCTATGACAAAAAATGCAAATTATATTTGGAAATTCGGAGATGCAGATCCAATAAACACAACAGAGCCTACTGTAAAATATAAATTTAATAATGTTGGAGAAGTTACTTTAGGAGTTACTCTTTCTACAAATGATGGAGAATCTACAAAATTTGTAACTATTCAAGTGTATACACCAGATAAGGGATTTAACAAAACTGTAAAAGATTACAGAGAAAAATTAGCTAATTTTTCTTCACAATTAAATACTATGGGGATAAATGATTTTGCAAAAAATGAAATTAATTCAATTGTAAAACCTCTTGATTTAAAAATGGAGACAGATGAGAAGGAGAGAACATATCTTGGATATCTTGATTCTCAGGAAGCAGAAAAACTGGGGGTTATGAGGGAATTGTTGGCTATGAAAATTCCTAGCAGATTAGATGCTTCACAAACTATAAAAAATTCAAAATATCTGCATTCTTCTGAAAAAATAAGTTTTGAAAAATTAGAAGAATTTGAAGCTGGAACTATTGATGGAGATGCTGAAGATTTTAAAAAGAAAATTGCATCCTGGATTAATAATAATCTAAATATAAGTTTTGAATCAAAATCTTATAGAGTCAGTTATTCTACTGGAGAAAAAAGAGTTTTATTTTCAGATATGGTTTTTACTTTGACTCCAAAAGAAGATATCCCTGAACTTTTTTTTATTATAGATAGCCCATCTATTGCAGATAAAATAAAAGTTAGTAATGGAGAACTTAGAACAAAGGAATCTTCTGATAATAATGCTTATTTAATTAGTTTAAGGGATTTGACTCGTGATGAAAGCACTAGAATTGAATTTTTATATCCTGCTGAAGTAAGCATAGCAAACCCTCCTGTTTATGTTTCTCCTATTTTGACAAGTGTTGGGGGGAATATCCAGATAGACACGAGTAAGTGCAATAATAATGGAAAGTGTGATGGAAAAGAAGATTATAAAACCTGTCCAGGAGATTGCAAGCCTTGGAAACTTGCAGGCATATTTATGGGCATACTTTTATTTGTTGCTTTAATAATATATATTCTAATGCAGGAATGGTATAAAAGGCATTATGAATCTTATTTATTTACTAATAAAATCCAATTGTATAATTTAATTAATTTTATGTATAATTCTTCTAGTCAGGGAACATCAAAATCAGAAATATTCTCTAAATTAAAAGATAGGGAATGGAGTGGAGAGCAATTAAGCTATGCTTGGAAAAAGTTCAGAGGGCAGAGAGTTGGAATGTGGGAAATACCTGTATTCAAATGGGTTGAAAATAGGCAAGTTAAAAAGGAGTTAATTAAAAGAAATCCTGGTTTGAAAAAAGAAAATGCCCTATAAATTATTATCCAGAGCAAAAAAGAAAACTACACTCTTCAGAGTGTAGTAAGGAGCAAAGCTCTCTTTTTCGCTCAGTCTCACCAAAACCCGACAAACTCCACATGTCAAGAATCAAGGATTCTTGAGCACTATTGAGAATTTACATTCTCAAAGCTTTAGTGTGGAGTACAAAACCGAAGGTTTTGGTGATATTATGCTTGTGCAGTAT
>CAYHLB010000158.1:0-3125 GCA_964357325.1 Candidatus Woesearchaeota archaeon | reverse complement strand
ACAACCGATGAACTATCCTCTTCTAAAACTTCAATGGAAAATCTATTGAGATTAAAAAAAGATTTTTCAAATCAATTAGATGAAATAAAAAAAACAAGAGAAGAGTTAAAATCCAAAAAATCAGAATTAGAATTATTAAAAATAAAAATGGAAAATATCATTGAAAAGGAAAAAAGAGTGTTTGATATTGAGCAACAAAAACAGTTTTTGGAAAAAGATGTAGAACTTCTTTCAAAACATGTTAGAACAATTGAGATATCTATCTCAGAATTTTCAAAATATGATGCTCAATTTGAAGTTTTAAATAAAGAATTGATTCTTGCAAAAAAGAATGAAAATAATAGTGCAATAAAAATAGCTGAAATAAACAAGGAAATCCAACTTCTTGATATTCAGATAAAAGAAAAAGAGCAGGAAATAAGAAAAAAAGAAGATTTAAAGAAAAAAATAGAAAAAATAAGGGAAATAGAATACTGGATTTCTGAAAAATTTATTAACCTAGTACTTTTTACTGAAAAACAAGTAATGCTAAGATTAAAAGAGGAATTTTCAAAGCTTTTCTCAAAATGGTTTTCGATTCTTGTTTCAGAAACCCTAAGTGCAAAATTAGATGAAGATTTTTCTCCAATAATCGAACAACAAGACTATGAACTTGATTACTCTTTCCTATCTGGAGGAGAAAGAACAGCCATTGCTCTTGCCTACCGTCTCTCATTAAACCAAGTCATAAATTCCCTATTAAGCAATATAAAAACAAGAAATCTTGTCATACTTGATGAACCAACAGATGGTTTTTCATCTCAACAATTAGACAAAATGCAAGATGTACTAAATCAATTAAGCGTAGACCAGCTAATTCTAGTAAGCCATGAACAAAAAATAGAAGGTTTTGTTGATAACATAATTAGAGTGAACAAGGAAAATAACATAACAAGGGTTGAAGGATAAACATTCTCCAATTAATATGTTTTTTAGTCATCAATATAAAGAGCACTTTTAATTAGCAAATATTTAAATACTCAAAATACGATTAAATGTATTATGAATAGTACTATTAAAAGTATGTCTAAAAGTACGATTAATCGCACAAATATAGAAAATAAAATTCTAGAGTTAATTAAGCATTCTTCAAAACCAATTTCTACATCAGAAATAGCAAATTCTCTCAGTCTATCTTGGCATACTGCAATAAGGTATTGCCTAAATCTTGAAAATAAGGGAAAATTATCAAAAATTGAAATAGGAAGGATATTAATATGGCAAATGAAATAAAGAAGATTATAAAGAATGAATCTGAACTCAAGAAATGGGTTATTGAAAATTATGAAAAATTAGGATATTCTGGAATAGTAAGAAGAGACATTGGAATTTGTCCAGACCTTATTTTATCAAAAGATGGTAAAGAAGTAAGAATTGAATTAGAAACTGTTGCTCCTAATTTTATATCACATAAACATTCATTAAATGATGTTGATGAAATAATTTGTATTGTTAATGACATAGGTCTTGAAAAGCCAGTCATCACCGTAGATGAGCTTGAATTTGAAGGAACTTCAAATAGGAAAGTTACCATTAGTCTTGATTCTAAGACCTATGATGAATTTCGTAAATATTGCGATGAAAACGCAATAATGCTTTCTAAGAAAATTGAAATATGGATAAAAGAGTTTATGCAAAATAAAAAGAGATGATGATCAATAAAAAAACAGGTGATGAAATGAATCTAAGAATATTAGGTAATGCTAAAATTTATGCGAGAAATTTGTTAAAAGACAAAATTTTAAACAAAAAGCATTTTACTATCTTTATTTATATTACTGAAATGCTTTTTGTTTCCGAAAGTTTGATAGTAGAGATAACAGGGCAAAGGAGAATAATGAAACATCTTTTACTTGCTTGTATTTTTCCTGCTCTTGCTTGCACTTCCAAGCTTGATAAGTTTATGATACTAATAAATCAAAAAGAAATTTTTGGCTGTGATTTGTACGACAAAAATTTCAATGGAGTTTAATATGAAAAGAGGTATTATAAAACAAAAAAATAAAAGAGGCATAATAAAAGACAAGAAAAGCAAGGTGAATAAACCTACTACAATCATATTGATAAATTTCTTATTAATACTTGCAGGAATTATTTTTATTTATGCAAGCACAATGACTTACCTCACTCCAAGCCCTGCTGATAATTCTTATACTGCTGCTTTGTCAAAAGAGTTTAATATCAGCATTGACATGGCAAACCTTTTAGAAGTAAAGTGGAATATAGAGGACATATTTAATAATAAAGTTTAAATATAACTAAAAAGTTATAATGATATATCAAAAAAATCATAAGATGTTAACAAAAATTCAAGCAGAAATAATGAAAGTTTTTGTATCTAATATTAGTGAGAAATTCAGCATAAATCAAGTATCTAAAATGATTAAAAAACCTTATGCATTAGTCCATAGATCTATCCAAGAATTAATTAAAAATAGATATGTTATAAGAGATAAACAAAAATATTTAAGTCTGAATTACAAAGAAAATATCCCTGAATTATCTTACATAGAATCTTTGAAAAGAAAGGAATTACTTAAAGAAAATAAATCCCTCATATTATTTAGTCAAGATATCATAAAGAAGGTCAAGGAGGACCTATTTATACTTTTAATTTTCGGTTCTTATGTTAAAAAAGTTAAAAACCCCCGAGATATCGATGTGTTATTTATTGTGAAGGAGGATATTGAAAAATATGAAAAATTGCTAACGAACGTTGCCTCATATTTTAGCTTCAAATTTGATATTAATGTAATCTCTTTAGAAAGTGCGTATGAAATGTTAAATCAAAGAGACAAACCCAATATCATGAATGAAACTCTCAATAATCATATATTGATTTTTGGAGCTGAAAATTATTATAATATTCTTAAAAATGCTAGATGACAAAAAAATAAAAGAAATAAGGAGAAATGTAGAAAGATTCATGAAAGATGAAACTATTTTAAAAACCAAAGATAACGGATTTGTTGATTTCTTTTTGAATAATTCTAAAGACTCATTAGATTCTGCAAAATTGCTGTTTGAATTGTCAATCAAGGATGTGGGACATTATTCCTGAATTAGAGCAGGAATAAATTATGCCA
>CAYHLB010000157.1:0-3132 GCA_964357325.1 Candidatus Woesearchaeota archaeon | reverse complement strand
GAAAAAAAGCTTTAGTAAAATTTAATAATCAACAAATACTCATAATCATATGGCAACCTACAAATGTTTTAAATGCGGAAAAAAAATAACAAATACTAATCTTGAAAAAAGATTTCTATGTCCTAGCTGTGGTTCAAAGATTTTCTATAAACCAAGGACAAATGTTGTTAGAATAAAGGCAGTATAATTTTTAAAATGGAAATTGATAAGGAAACTCAAGAAAAAATACAAGAATTGCAATCCTATGAACAAAATTTTCATAGCCTTTTAGTTCAGAAACAAGCTTTTCAAATTGAATTAAATGAAACTGAAAATGCATTTTCTGAAATTTCAAAATCTCCAGATGAAGTTTTTAAGCTTGTTGGAAATATAATGGTAAAATCCAACAAAACTGCTCTAGAAAAAGAACTAAAACAAAAAAAAGACCTTCTAAGTCTAAGGCTAAAATCAATAGAAAACCAAGAAAAACAGCTTTCAGACCAGCTTGAAGAACTTCGAGAAGAAGTTATGAAAAAAATAAAATAATTTTTCGTCAATTCACTTACTATTTTACACCATAGAAATATTTATAAACTAGATAAATTAATTTTAATCCATGGTGTTTGATAAAATAAAAAGAGTGTTCAGCGGAGGCGAACAAGAACCTGAATATGTTGAAATTGACCTTGGCAGAGAAGCTAAAAAAGCTAAAGTTCTTGTCAGACCCTTTGTTCTAAAAACCTTTGAAGATATAACTCCTGTTCTTAATTCATTAAGAGAGGGCTATACAATTGCAATCATTGACATCAAGCCATTGAGAACAAAAGATGTAATTGAATTAAAAAGAGCAATCTCAAAAATAAAGAAAACAGCAGATGCACTAGAAGGCAGCATTGCAGGTTTTGGAGAAAACATAATAATCGTAACTCCTTCATTTGCAGAAATACACAAGGCTCAAGTTGAAAGACCTCATAGAAATCCAGAAGAGATGATGTAATCACTCCCCGTTATCCTATCATATCTATATTCATCTATCTTATTTTGTTTGATAATTACCCTAGCCCTAAAGATTACAAATACTCATTATCAAAACCTCTATAAATCCCCTATTTCTAATTTATTCATGAAAATCCTCTACATTGAATCAAAATTAAAAAATCTAAATCTAACTCTAGATAAACAGGAAATATTAGGACTTCCAAAAAAACTATTCCTAGCCTATTCAATACAATACAAAGATTTAGCTATTTCAATAAAAAAACAGCTAGAATCAAATAATATTCATATTACCAACTTTCAGCAAGTCTTAGGTTGTTCTAAAATAAATACCCAAGACCCAATACTTTTCATAGGAAGTGGAAGATTCCATGCATCTAACCTTTACACTCAATCAGAACAAATATATGTTTTAGAAAACAACAAGATAATAAAAATATCAGATGAAGAAATAAACAAATTAAAGCAGAGGAGAAAAGCAGCTCTCTTAAAATTTCTAAGTGCAGAAAACATAGGAATCTTAATAACCACAAAACCAGGACAAGAAAATATCAAAATAGCATTAAAACTAAAGGAAAAACTAGAAAAAAAACATAAACAAGTATTTCTATTCCTCTCTAATAATATAGACATAAATCAATTTGAAAATTTTCCAATAGATTCTTGGGTAAGTACTGCCTGTCCAGGACTTGCAAATGATAATCCTAAAATAATTAATTATCAAGATATAATTAATATCTAACAGATTATCTCTTTTCAATTACTGGATGCTTTTACCTGCTTCATTATTGTACATTACCAATATAGTGTTCTAACTAACTAATAAAAACATAAAAAAATAAAAAGAAAAAATAAAATTAATCCTTTGCTATATCGAAAACCGATTTTAAAGCAACGATTATTGTAGCTGGAACAAATAGGATTAATAATGCATTTAATATGCCGTAAAGTTTGCTTCCTATAAAGGCAACAGAGCTAAAAGCACCAAGTGCATTTTGTCCCATAGCTGAAACTATAACAAGAGCTAGTCCTGCTAGTAAGAATTTTTGAGATTCTTTTTCAGTTACATTCAGTAGTCCAACAAGTATACCTGCAATAACAAGTACAGCTAACCAAAGGTTATTTGCAGAACCTAAAAATCCTAATATAACTGCCAGTATCACTCCAATAAGGAATGACCACGGTCCTATCATTTTTGAAATTGTTTTTTTAGCCATTTAACACCTCCTTCCAGTCAATCTATATATCCTATAACATGCAATTTTAGCATTATAAATGTTTTTATCTGCCTAATTATCCATTTTAATTCATATTATTTAAAACCATAAAGTTTATAAATGTGTTATAACTCCAAAATTATAACAAAGATGAAATACAAACTACTTTCAACAGTTTTATTGACGCTAATTTTAGCAATTGCAGTAGTAAGTGCTACTGTTACTTCTACTATTTCACCACCAGCTGTTTTTACAAAATCAAACTCTCAAACATCTTTTAGTGTTACAAATAGTGCAACAATTCCAGTTAATATACAAATAACCCTTCCATCAGCAATAAACGATGGAAACAACCATATTTTATCAATCTCATCACCATCTCAACTAGTTTATAATAATCTATCTCCTGGTCAAAATACAGGTTTAATAACCTTAACTTACTCAGGCGACACTACTAATTTTAAGATAGGAGAAACTTCTTCAAATATTGTAGTTCAAACAACATCAGTTTCAAATTCAAGTGATACTTTAATTCAAACAATTCCATTAAAATTTGTAAATGACTTCTGTAAGTTTGGTCAAAACGGAACTTCTTTAGCACTTTCTAATATTGACATTAAAAATAATGATGGAGATGATTTAGAATGGAATCCATTAGACCATATAAAAATAAAAGTAGAAGTTGAAAACAATGGAGATGATACTATCAGTGGAGTTTATGCAGAACTTGGATTAATTGATGTTAGGGGAAGAAATATTATAGGAAATCTTGAAAATTTAACTGATAAAAAGATAAGCATAGGCTCTCTTTCAAGTGGAAAATCAAAATCAGTTACCTATGAATTTCAAGTTCCTGCTGATTTTAAAGAAGAATCCTATTTATTGGTAATAAAAACTTATAAAAGTGGAAAAGAAGCATCTAATTGCTCATCATTTTCAT
>CAYHLB010000156.1:0-3153 GCA_964357325.1 Candidatus Woesearchaeota archaeon | reverse complement strand
TTTACCTCTTTCAGACATATTTTCAAGAGGCCGAAATTAGGAAAATATGGCTATGGATTAAGCAGAAAAGAATATCTAGATAGTTTTGAATCAAAATTAATACAAAGAGTTAAGCAAAGGCATGATCCTTCTGGAAAATTGAATAAAGGAAAGTTAATTGATTTTACTGGTTATGTTATTAAGAAACCTGAACCAAGAGAAGAAAGGTCTGAAAAATCTAAGAAAGATAATAAATTAAAGGATAGTTTTGCAGATGAAAGATTGAGTATTAAACCAGGTCTTGGGGAGGAACTTACTGCAAAAAATATTCCTTCTGAATGTAAAGTAAAAGATCCTGCAAAAGAAATAGAGGAATTTATTAAAGAGGTAGAGCAAATTGAAAAAGTAGAAAATAACATTCAAAAGTTTGATATGGAGAGTATGCCCTCACAGGTTGAAATGGTCGAAAAGATTGAAGATATGGGGGATTACGAAGATGATTTTCAAAGGTTTGATGTAGAAATGGCTTCTCCAAAAATAGAGAAGGTGGAAAATAGTTTTTTAAATATGGAAACAAAAGATTCTTCTATAGATCGTGCTGGAAAAAAATATGTTATGGAAGGACAGACTAAGTTGAGTTTTCTTGAAAGAAGGGAAGTTGAGAATTATGCCAAGGGAATTCCTAAAGAAATTGTAAAAGAATCACAGATACCTTTGAAACCTCGGTTGAATGCTGACTATAATGCAATAAAGCAAGATGCTGAACAAAAAGCTAAAGAGAATCTGGTTAAAAGGCCTGAAACCAGTCAAGAAGAAAGGGATTTAATCAATAAGATTATGGGGAATAAATTTGGAAATATAAACAAGGGTGATAATTCAAAGGGAGAGGATAGAAAATGAGCATAGAAGCTGAAAATGCAAAAAGAGAAATAAAGGAAATAGTTGAAAAATGTGTTAAGTGCGGTTTGTGCAAAGAACTATGTCCGGTTATTAAGGTAATGAGAGAAGAAGCCTATGGTCCTAGGGGAAAGGTTATTATGTTTGATAATGATTTTATTGAAAAAATTGTCTATGATTGCACTTTGTGCAAAGCATGTGAAAAAACTTGTCCTGCTAGTTTAAAGTTATGCACTGCCTTTCTTAAGGCAAGGGAAGTTCTTGTTAAACAAAAAAGAGAACCTCATGAAGCAAAGGATATTATTAAGAATTTGGAGAAGACTGGAAATCCTTTTGGGATGAAGGATGTTGATAAAGAATAATTTAAATTTGGGTTATATTTATGGATACAATTGTTAAACCAGATAATTTTGAATATGGAAAATTTATTCAAATTTATTTAGATGATAGGCCTCATTTAATTCTTGCAAATCATAATTTAGCACATCAGGATATACTCGAGCAAATATTAAGAGAGTCTGAGATAAGATTTGAAACAGTAAGACTTAATGGTCCTAATTATGGTCCTGATTTATTTGGTGGTAGATATAAATTAGTTGGAGCAGGATGGGTTTTTGTTGATGCAACTTTAGAATTAAGTGGTCAAAGTGATTCCTATAGGATTGGACCTAATGAAGAGCATTCAAGAGAAGTACAAACTTTAACACAAATACCGATAACAATTAAATAATAAAATTATTCTTTCATTTCAATCTTAATTGTAACATCTCTTGGAACATATAATCTCATGATTGAATGAAGAACTCTGTCATCAGAAGGAAGGTCTATTACTCTTGAATGTATTCTCATTTCAAAATTATCAAAAGTAGCTGTTCCATTTCCACAAGGTGATTTTCTTGTGGTTATCTTAAGTTTTTTTGTTGGAAGAGGAATAGGTCCTGAAATTGGAACTCCTGCTTTGCTTGCTATTTCTTTTATCATACTGCAAATTTTATTTAATTCTTCAATCTTCAAGCTTTTCAGTTTTATTCTTACTTTTGACATTTTTTATGAGACAAGTTAGTTGGATTTAGACTTTATGTCTTCACCTAACTTACCATTCTATTTAGATAAAATATTATTAAATAAGTATGTTTTTAAAGCTTGCTATTTTTTATTTTTTATGATTAAGAGGTTGATTGTATTTTTAGTTATAATAATTATTTTATTGATAATTGGATATTACTATCCTTACTTTACTGGAAATGCGGTTAAGGATAATAAAAATTCCATATATAATTCTAATTCTGTTGGGGAATATGGTATTGTAACCAAGGTTGTTGATGGAGATACTGTTCATGTTAATATTAATGGAAAGGATGAGACTATTCGGCTGCTTGGAATAAATACTCCTGAAAAGAAAAAGCCTTATTATACAGAAGCAAAGGACTTTTTGAATAGTGAAATTGAAAATAAAAGTGTTCAACTTTTGACTGAGGGTGAGGGTGTTGATAGATATGGGAGAAAGCTTAGGCATGTTTTTTATGAAAATCGGTTTATTAATGTGGAAATTGTTGAAAATGGATTTGCAACAACTTTTATGCTTGATGGATTAAAATATAAGGATAAGTTTGTTAATGCAGAAAAATTTGCTATGAATGGTGGAAAGGGTCTTTGGAAGAAGAGCAATGATGAATGTTCTGGTTGCATTAGGTTGGTTTTATTAAATGCTACTGTAGATTATTTTATAATCAGAAACGATTGTGATTTTTATTGCAGTCTTATTAATTGGTCTGTTAAAGATGATGCTAATCATTTTTTTACTATTTCTAGTTTAAATAAATTTGAGGAAAGAAAATATGATTCTATTGAATTATTTAAAGCAGAAGTATGGAATGATAATGGGGATAGGTTCTTTATGAGGGATAGTAATGGGGAGTTGGTTATTTTTTATGAATATGATTGAAATGACATTTTTAATAGCAAACCTTTGGTTTGATATTCTAGCTCATTTTAACTCACATGTTCCTTAAAATTCTCTGATAAATATTATTAATAATACATATAATTTCGATATGAATAAGTTGGTAATTGTTAATCTAGGATATTAATTCAATAATCTAAGGGGGTTGATGAAAAAGCCTTTTAAATCAATAGTATTTAGGTTATAGATTCATGTTCATTTGCCTCGATGTTCATAAAATGCACAGATATTCATTAGTAATTATTAAATAAATCAGCGAGAAAAGTGAGCATGAGGCGAGTTGTTTCATTTTAGTAAATCTATTAGTAAAGAAA
>CAYHLB010000155.1:0-3170 GCA_964357325.1 Candidatus Woesearchaeota archaeon | reverse complement strand
GTAAAAATCAGGCTTCTAATGATTTTAGCATTCCTTTCATTAGCAGGAATTCTTGCATTTTCACCACAGATTACAGGAAATGTAATCATTGAAAACCCCTCTTTAAATTATGGAGTAGTCATTATTTTTACATTTATTTTCCTAGGAATTATTGTTATCTCCTTCTTTCTAAGAAATTTTGAGAACCATTTAAACAAAAGACTAAAAAGCCACATATCTCTAGCAGAGTCTTCAATCAGCGCCTATGGTGGCAAAGAATAAAAAGGGGTTCTGTCGCAAGTTAGGGACTTGAAAAGTAGTGTCGCATGAGGGACTTATTACAAATTTGAACTATAAGGTAGAGAATTAATGTAATCTTCCATAAATTGCCAGTCAGGATTATCTTTTTTATCTACAGGCAATTTAATATAAAAATCTTGCAATCTTTCTTTTTTTCCAGTCATACCATAAGAAAACCTAAATTGTTCTAATCTTAAAAGGGTTATTAAAAACATAGCTAATTTAGTATTTATTTTATTATTTCTTAAATAAAATACATTAGCATTATCTGAAACCCATACTTTTTCTTCTTGATAAAAAACTTCTCCTATTGAACCATAACAAGCAAAAGATAAACAATTTTCATCTGTAAAACCATTATCAATATAATTATCAATTCCATTATTTAATGAAGAAGAACTAACATAAGGTATATTTCCATCTCCTTGTTCTTTCTTAGTAAGTCTTTTACCTTTCTTTACTTCAAAAAGACTTTTACTTGTTCCATCATCATATTTAAACCATTTCCATTTGGATACATCTAAGATTATATTTTTCTTAATTGTAGGATTATTATTTATAGATATACGACTTGTAGATTTATTTAATCTATAGGATAGATAATCTTTAATGTTTTTTATAAAATTCTCTTCTTTAAGTTTAGAATAGTCTGTTTCCATATATGCTTCCGCACACCATTCATCTTTAGCAGATACAACTTTCTTTATACTGCTTCCAGCTATTTCCTCTTTATTTTTATAATGCTCTATCCATTTATTTTTTATAGTTGTCCATTTTCCATAAAAATCTACCCTTCCAAGATTTTTTATTTTTATAAAACCGTCTTCTTTCCAATAACCAAAATAAGTTTTATAATTTGTAGGGTGTTTTTCTTTAGCTTTTAAAACAATTATGCAAGTATTTACTGTAACATCTGAATTGTGGAAAAGTTCATTAGGCATAGAAAAAACAGCTTCTAACGTATGTTCTCTTAATAGTCTTTCTTTAAGTGCTAAACCTATACCTTCTGTTGCTAAAACGCAACTCATAGGGATAATAGCAACTCCAAAAGAACCTTTTTGTAATAATGAAAGATTATTTAAAACAAATTCTAATTCTTCTATATCTGTTTTAGAAGTTTTATAGGGAGGATTAAGAAAACCAACATTAGGATTAAATATTTTTATTTTATTTATTACTTTTTCTTCAAAACAATCACCCTTAATCAAATTACTTCTACCATCACCATGTATAAACATATTAGAACAGACTAAAGCAAAAATCTCATGTTGGAACTCTACACCTATTATTTGCTTATGTTTGATTATTTCTTCCTTTTTTTTATCTCCTGCTGTATCTTCAATCATTTTTCTCATAGCACTTATTAAAAATCCACCAGTTCCACAACAAGTATCTAAAAGTATGCTATCTTTGTTTATATTGGCTATTTCTGAAAATAATTCGGTTATATGTGGGGGAGTTAAAACTATTCCTAATCCCTTATCATTATTAGCGTATCTTAAAAATTCTATGTAAAATTGACCAAGAGTATCAAAATATTGGTAGGTCTTATTAAAATTATTTATTCTTGAATCTACTTCAGTTATAATATCTCGTAGTTCATTTTCTTCTTTTGAAAGGATAGTATGAGTTTTTATGAAGCTATAAGTAGTTATAATATCTGCTATATGTTCATTTTGAACATTTGTTAATTTATTTTTTATAGTATTTACTAAACTTTCGGCTAATTCTTTTGGTTTTTGTAATTTATAAGAATTACAGAAGGCTTTATCTTGTAGGGCTATAAGTATCCCACTAATTAATAGACTTCTATTTGCTTCTGGAACTTTTATGGCGTGTAGTTTATCATTTAATATTTTAGAATATTTTAATAATTCTTGAAAATCCTGATTAAACTTTTTTTCATCAGATTTATAGCCATTAAGATAATCTTCTAAAGATAAAACTTTATCTTCTTTAAATATAGGACTTGCTTCTTTAACCCCTTTTAATTGTAAGAAATGAGAAATCCTTATATTAGATTTTTCCTCTCCACTAATTGCTATATCTAATACATCAAATTCTTTGGAAAGAAAAGAAGAATATAATAAAACTCCATCTACGGCATATTCAGAATATTTATCTCTATTTTTACTTTCATGCTTTTTTAAATCGGCTTTACATTCAACAACAATTATAAAATCTGGACTTTCTTTAAATTGGATAATAAATTCAGGATAACCTTTTCCTCCTCCACTTTTTGAAGCGTTCTTTAGTAGCTTATCAATTTTTATGTTTTTAGTAGCTTGTTCTTCAATAATTATCTTATCAGATTTATACAACTTGTCTTCAAATATTTTTTTCCTAAAGAAGTTTTCAGTAACTCTTTCATTTACCATTATATCCTCACCTGCATCGGACTTTCTAGTAAATTCATTAATAGAATTAATTTTGGATGATTCTCTTTCTTGAAATAAATCTGGTTGATTGTTGGTGAATTGTAATTAACATTTTTAATGTTCCTCGTTTTATTTAATATTAATAGATTTTCCATTTTTATACCTTTCTATTTTTTCTTCTCTCCTTTCTTAAATAAAGTCTTAGGTTTTTTCCAATATGGAGATTTACATTTTGGACAAATTTCTGGAATTTCACTTATATCACGAGGAACCCAAGTATGTTTACATCTATAACATCTATGACCTAATATGAGAACATTTACTCCAAATTCCTCTTTTTTCATACTAATACTGCGTTCTGTCATGTTTATATATTTAACCTCAACATTTCAAGGCATTTCAACTATATAAACCTTTTGTTATATATAAGACTAAACGTATATAAAAAGGGGTATACCTAAATAGTATAGTCTATTACAACAATATTTAAATACTCTATATACCTAATAAGTA
>CAYHLB010000154.1:0-3173 GCA_964357325.1 Candidatus Woesearchaeota archaeon | reverse complement strand
CGATCTTGATTGACTTCTGCAGCTGTTAATGAGCGGTTGTAGATTTGGACTGCGTCGATGGAGCCGTTGAAAAGAGCATTGCCACTATAGTTATAACCAATATTAACTATATTCCCACTTATATTCAAGGGATATTGCTTAGGACTTTCAGCCGCTCCATTAATAAAAAATGCACTTCCATTATATGCAACAAAACTCCAGCCTGTTGCAGTTGAATTCTTTATCCATAAAGAATGAGAAGTTTTTGTTTGAGTGACAGTTGCATTAACATAATCATCCACCCCATCAAACCCATATGCCCCGCCATATCTGCCCGAAGAATTCCAAGTCGGACACGAAGTGCCATTACAACTCCCATTATTTGAATTCCCGCTCCAAACAACTAAATTCCCCCTCTTTACAAGTATAATATGATTTGGAGCAGTTAAATCATAAATTCTTCCATGATACTCTTCTCTTGTTATTTTATTTAATCTAACTCTTTCACCTTTCTCATCTAAGAAAACTAGCTCTTCTGTTTTAACCCTTCCTTCTTTAATACTCTCATAAATTTCACTTATTTTAACTAATTTATAATTTTCAAGTCTTTGTTTATCATAGAAAAATTTATATAACCCCTTATTATTAGATTCATTACCATGAGAGTTGAAATTAATGAGTATATTGTTGCAGACAGTGAGATTTGTGGTGGAACCCCTACATTCAAAGGAACTAGAATAATGGTCTGGCAAGTTCTTGAACTGCTTGAAGCTGGAACTCCTGTTGAAGAAATTTTGAACTATTTTCTTGTCCCCCTCAAAAAAGAGCATATTAAAGCAGCTTTGCAATTTGCTGCTCAACTCACTGAAAGAGAATTCAGATTGATTCCAGCATAAAATGAAATTCTTATTAGATGAAAATGTAAAAAAAGAATTATTAAAATTTCTAAAACAAAAAGGATTTGATGTTGTATTTAAACCAAAAGAGGTTTCTAATGGTGCACTAGCAGAATTCTCCAGATTAGAACAAAGAGTGTTTATATCAAATGACAGGCATTTTACTGATTCTTCAAAATTCCCTAAAGAAAAAATATTTTCAATTGTTTGGTTAAGAATTCCGCAAAATAAACCCGAAGCATTATTTGAATCATTCTCTAAACTGCTTAATGAAATTAAGCCAGAAGATTTCAAAGGCAAATTAATTACCTTATATGAAGATAGATTTGAAATTTCAGAACTAGTATAATCAAATTCTTGAACATAGTTTTGTTGGATTTGATTATCAACATAAATCTTATGCTCAGGGCTAACAACTAACTCGCCTTTTTCAGTTTCAATCTTATACATGTAATCATCTTCTGAAAAGTTTTGCATTTCAGAAGGATAATGCCATTCTGTTTCTCCTGAACTTGCATTTAATGTTAAAATCTTATCATCATAATTAACATCCTTAAAATACTTCCACCTTTCCGCAGTTTGAACCTGCGTCTCATTATCATAGCAATACTTAGAAACATCTACAACAAGTGTTGAATTCTCTCCAAGAGCAGAAAGATTATCAAAATTCATCATCAACACAAGTGAATCATTATAAAGAGTAAAGTTTGTCCCATTCCAATTATACTTTACTTCATTCAGATTCAATTCTGAAATTGAAACATTTATTTCAGTTGATGACGCATTAAGATAAGTATTATTTGATTGAGTTGGGGAAATGAAGCTAATCAAAGGGAAAACATTTTCACTTAAAGTGAAAATATCTCCTAACTGATTAGTCAATATAGTTATATTCTCGCTCCTGTTTCCATTATAATATCCAGTTACACTTATATTAATTGTATAATTATTATAATACGTCCGTGTCCCCCCATTATTTACATATTCTGTAATTGTTGTTATGTTTGTCCAACCAGATGAATTTGTCAATATAGAAAACTCCTGTGAAGAAGATGAATTAAATGCACTCACATTCGCACCAGATACAGCACTTCCTGCTGTATCATTCACATAAGCACGATAGTACCATTTTCTGATTAATTGCGAACCAGCGGTTACACTTTCATTTGTTCCGCTTGTTCTGTAAGAGCAATTGATAAATGTAATGTTCGAGTTAATTCCTGTATAAAAATAAACATCTCTATTTGTTCCAGAGATATTAATACAATCTTTAATAGTAATATTTCCTGCTGTATTAAAACATCCCAAAGCATCTGAACTGCTTCCATTTCCAATTGCAGTTATCCTTGTTAATAAATGGTCATGAGACCCATAACTAAAAGTAAATCCACACACCCCACCACCATTACCTCCAGTAACACCGATGCTATTATCCACTGTATTAAAACTTCCAGCAATACTTATTCCAACATTAAAATTAGATATTCCAGTGCTATTAATTAAAGTATTATTCCCGTTATAAGTACCCAAATAAATTCCAGAACTGGAGTTGCTAGTTCCTGTAAGATTTATAAAAGTATTATTAATAGTTCCTCCTTGGTCAAAAAATCCAGATGAAGAATTGCTTCTTCCAATAGTATTATAAACCATGTTATTAACTGGTGCATAATAATAAATTCCATAACCTGAATTACTTGTTCCTGTATTTCCATTTAAAATATTATTGCTTCCCCCATATCCGATGTATAATCCATACCCAGAAATACTTGTTCCGCTATTATTGAAAACATTGGCATAACTACCTAAATAAATCATCCCATGTCCAGAAACACTTGTTCCAAAATTATTAGTTATATTACTATAACTACTATAAAGATAAATTCCATATTCAGATAAACTTGTTGCATTATTATTTCTTAAAGTATTATTATTCGCATCTCTTAAATAAATACCTGTTGTTGCAATAGCCCCTCCTGTTGAATTAACAGCACTCACATCAACAGTATTATTCTCAATCAAACTATTTTCAGGTCCATCATCTCCAGGTGCAAAACTTATTCCATAATCCATCTCTCCTATAATCGTATTATTCATCACACTAGAATAATCCGCAGCATTTGTCATTTCAATCCCAATCGCATTACTATTCCCGTCTGTCCCCATACTCACATTACAATTCTTCACAGTTGTATTATATTGATTTGAATAAACTCCAGAATAATTCTGAGTTGAACTTATATAATAACCATTACAATCTAAAGTAACATTCTGCGCAGAAATAATCATGCAATCACTTGT
>CAYHLB010000153.1:1373-3209 GCA_964357325.1 Candidatus Woesearchaeota archaeon | reverse complement strand
AATACCCCGCAGCTTGCTGCGAAGTGAGCATTAGCGAACGATGGGATTTTTTATTAAAATGGACCTGGGGGGAGTTGAACCCCCATCTCCCGGTATCTCCATTTTTCAATTTTTTTGTAAAAATTTCTGGAGCCGGAAATTCTGCCGCTAAACTACAGATCCTTATTTTTACTAGAAATAATGATTTTAAAAAGATATGGTTTTATGAAAAAATAAGAATTTTTTTATCTTGCGAAACTTCATCAGAATTGAACTTATGAAAAAGTTAAAATTTTTTCATTTCCTCTATTTCTTCTTCTGAAATAGAACAGCCTTTGTATTTCATGGCATAGAGTATTGCTTCATAGGCTTTTGGATCTTTTAGTTCTATTAGATTTTTTTTATGAGCAATATATGCTAATTCTGTAGATCTTATTACTTTAAAATCTTTAAAAAATGCAAGATTTTCTTTTTTAACTTTTATCTCTGTATGGAGTTTTTTTTGAAGAAGTTTTCTTAAATTATCTGGATTTTCAATAATCATTCTTGCTGTTCTTTCATCAATTACTAGGACTGATGGTTGATTTATTATTACTGCAAGAGCTAATGCCGCACATTCTCCTTTATCTAACAGATGGATTGGTTTGTTATTTGCGAAAAATGTATTATTTGCAATGCTCATTATTTGCTCTCTTTTAATTCTTAATTGATCAACTTCTTGTTCAGTTATATCTGCATGTTTTATTATTTTCTCATTGAATAATTCTTTTATTTGAATTGCTTCTAGCTCAAATCTTCTTGTTGATTCTGGATAGTCAATAACTTCTCTTTTTACTTCTTTTGTTATTAGAAAATCTCCATTAAACTCTTGTTTTATTTTTTTTAATAAAGGTAGGAGGCCATTCATTGCAAAATTAATTAAAGGTCCTGAGTCAAAGATAAGGTATTTTTGTTGTATCATTTAAAAACCTCTTCTGCTATTTTTATTCTTTGCTTAATTGGCATGGTTATTGCAAAATTTACATCTGCAATTCCTGTTTGTCCTGCATATTCAGCTAGTTCCCAAACACTTATTCCTAGAATTTTTGCTGTTTGTTCCATTGATATTCCATGTTCATAAATTCTTGATGCTTTGTTTATTCTTGCTTTTCTAAAGACTTCGCTTATGTATACTTTTAAATTACCCGATAATTTATCTATAATTGTTCTTATGGAATCTGTATTTTTTCTTAGGCTGTTGATGTCATTTTTTTGAAGGTTGGTTATTATATTTTCTAAAGCATTTATGTAACTTGAATAGAATTTTGGCCAATTTTTATAATCTTTATAATTTTCTCTTTCAATTAGTTTGCTCAGAGAATAGATTATAACTGCTATGGAGATTATGTCTGGGTCTTGATTTATTGATGAGGTATGGAGTACTTCATTGCTCAGATTTTTTATTTTTACATAATCTTGCTTTTTTAATGAGTTTTTTACTTCCTTCAGAATGTTTAAAATATGACCTCTTCCTTCCATAATCTAAAAAACCTAGGTTTTTTGGATGGATTTTCCTAAATTAGCAAAGATTAACATCTTTGTTAACTCAAGATTTCTAACAACCTATGCCCCCTATTTTTCATAATAGGCAGAATTAAGATAATTATATAAATGTTTTCTAATTATTATTTTCATGAAAATAATACTTGATACTAATTTTTTGATTTATTGTGCGAAAGAAAAATTAGATTATGTTGAAGAAATTGGGGAAATTGTTAATGAAGGTTATGAATTAGTTGTTCCTAAACAAGTTGTAAATGAGCTTAAGAAATTAATGGCTGATGGCTATAAGAGGCTAAGTGGGAAGGATAAACTTGC
>CAYHLB010000153.1:0-1363 GCA_964357325.1 Candidatus Woesearchaeota archaeon | reverse complement strand
TTGTTCCTTAACAATTTTTTAATTTTCTTTATTAATTAATTGGTGCAGGGTATTACCTGGCAAGTTGGTATGCTAAAATTGGTTGTGTTTTAGCTATTCAGTTATTGGATGTAAATGGAATTAAGATTGTTGAGGCAACTGGAAGAACTGTTGATGATGCAATTGTTAATCTTTCTAAAGAAAATAGGAAAAATATTGTATGCACTCTAGATAGAGAAATGAGGCATACTTTGGGCAGGGTTATTTTAGTAAATAAGGGCAAGAAGTTGATGTTGACGAAATAAACCTGCAAAATTTTCTTATTCAGGGCTTTCAGTAGTTGAACATTTGCTGATTTTTATGAAGTAAAATCAGAGTTATATAATAATCAGCTGTCCAAGGTCCTATCTGATTTTCCTTTTATCGATAATGTCCTAAAATTAAGCAGGTAAGCATGCAAAAGTTAAGAAAGTAAGGAAAATTGAGAAGTATCTGAACTCACTTAACATTTCTTGAAGGAAATGTTCATCTATTTGGCTTCATCAAAAGATTTATAAGTATTTTATCTTCTGGATATCATGCCATTAAAAGTAGATTCACTTGAATTTATGCATAGTTTTTTAAAAAGACCTCCTATTGATGAGAATCATGGATATTCTACCCCTAATAATGAATTTCAATCTTTAGATTCAGAAGGTATTTTGACAATAAACAGGCCTATTGCATTTCAGTACAATTCTTTTGGCCTTCCTTTACCTTACGATGAAGTTACTATTTCTTTTAAACGATTTGGACCTTATTATTCTGCTTGTTTTTTAGTTGATGCAAAAAAACCAGATGTTTTTACTTTTAGGGGTTTAGCTGAAGCTCTTGCTGAAAAAAAGTATAAATTTGTGTCCTTAAGTCCTGGAAAAAATGCTTTAATTTTTAATGGATCAGGAGATATTGTTTTTACAATAAAAGCTGTTAATAGTGATTCATTAAGATTAGTTAGTATGGGAACTGCAGGAGTACATACGAGAGTTCTTCCTGAAGATAGTGATATATTTATAAAAGAAGTTGGAACTTTGGAATCTGTTGCTAATTCATTTTTAGAATGCCAATTAAGATCTATTCGTGATGCAGAGGGTGTCGAAGAGATTCTTAAGGGAATGATATATCTTAATCCTTAAAAATTAGATTTTCTAAAAAAGATAAGCTAACATAACCTCAGAAAATATCCTATATTTTCTGATCTTTCGAATGTATGCATTCAAAAGCTCTCAAAAACCCCGAGGTTTTTGGATGTTCCTGATGTCTTAGCATCAGTAACCTTTATAAATCTACTTTTTTTAATAAATTTACAATGTTCTATACAGTTGAGGTCGAAGATTATGTAAGAGTA
>CAYHLB010000152.1:0-3227 GCA_964357325.1 Candidatus Woesearchaeota archaeon | reverse complement strand
TTTAGATAATGGCGAAGAAATAAGATGCACATTAAATCACAAATTTATGCTAAAGAATGGTAGTTATAAGGAAGCTCAATATCTAGAGTCAGGTGATTCTTTAATGCCTTGTTATTTTAGATTATCTACAAAAAAAGATGATTCTAATGCAATTGGTTATACTATGATTATGCAACCAAAATCAGGTTCATGGAATTTTTCTCATATCCTTTCTGATAACTGGAATTTGGAAAATGGAATTTATGCTAATTCTGCTGGAAGAATAAGACATCATATTAATTTTAATAAATTAAATAATAATCCTGATAATATTAGAAGGATGAATTGGAAAGAGCATTGGCAGACTCATTATAATTTTACTTCTCAAAAACATAAGAATGATGCAGAATATGTTAAAAAATTAAATGAGGGCAGAAACAAGTTTTGGGGCAATGAGAAAAATAGGGAAAATTATTCTAAAAGAATGAGTGAAAGAAACCTAAAAAATTGGAAAAATAAAGATTATCAAGAAAGAATGAAGATAACTTTAAGTGATGTTAATAAAAAATATTTGGAAGAACACCCTGAAAGAATTGAGGAGATAAGGAAAACTGCTTCTATTACCATGAAAAAAATGTGGCAAGATCCAAAATATAAAGAATTATTTAATGAAAAAATTATTGCATCTAATAAAAGAAGAGAAACGAATTTAACAGGAAAAAGAAGGTTTACTAATATATGCAGTTATCTTAAGGAAAACAATATTACTATAAATAAAGAGAATTATGAAAAAGCAAGAATAGAAAAGTTTGGAGGTAAAAACTTTACTACTTGGGATTTAGCAATTAAAAAATATTTTTCTAATGATAAAAATTTATTATTATGTGAGTTAAATGGAAATCATAAAGTAGTTGCTGTAGAATTTTTAAAAGAATTTGTTGATGTTTATGATATAACTATTGATAAAACTCATAATTTTGCTCTTGCTTCAGGAATATTTGTTCATAACTCAATGGACGGAGATAATGCTGCAGCAGATAGGTATACTGAAGCAAAACTGAATCATTTAGCTGTTGAGTTACTTGCAGATATTGATAAAGAGACTGTTCATATGATGCCTAATTTTGATAATTCTGAAAAAGAACCTCTTATTCTTCCTGGAAAAGTTCCTAATTTATTAATTAATGGGAGCAGTGGAATTGCAGTTGGAATGACAACTAATATTCCTCCACATAATCTAGTTGAAGTTTGTGATGGAATAATAAAAACAATTGAAAATCCGAATATTACTATTGAAGAATTAATGGAAATAATAAAAGGGCCTGATCTGCCTACTGGTGGACAAATAGTTGGAACTGATCTTAAGAATCTTTATACTATTGGAAAAGGTGGTTTTATTATAAGGGGAAAAGTTAGTACTGAAGTTAAAAAAGAAAAAGAACAGATTGTCATAACTGAAATTCCTTATCAAGTCAATAAGTCTGATTTGGTTAAACAAATTGCAGAACTTGTTCGTGATAAAAAACTTCTTGATGTTTCTGATTTAAGGGATGAATCAAAAGGTCTTGGAAAAATAAGAATTGTTATTGAAATGAAGAAGGGAGCAAATGCTCAATTTGCAATTAATAGATTGTATAAGTCTACTAAATTACAAACTAAATTTGATGCTGTAATGGTGGCATTGGTTGCAGGAGTTCCTAAGACCTTAAATTTAAAAGAATTTATTCAAGTTTATATTGATTATAGAAGAAAGATTGTTAGAAAAAGAACTGAATTTGATTTAAGAAAAGCAGAAGATAGAGAGCATATTGTTAAGGGTTTGTTAATTGCTTTAAAAAATCTCGATGAAGTTATTGAAACTATTAAAAAATCAAGAGAAGATGCTCTTGATAATCTTATGAAGAAATTTGGATTTACTAAAAAACAAGCAGAAGCTATTTTAGAGATAAAATTAAGGCAATTGACTGCCATGGAACATGATAAATTAAAGAATGAGGAAAAAGATTTACTTGAATTAATTGATAAATTAAAGAAAATTTTAGATGATGAAAAGGAAATTTTAAAGATAATCAAGAAAGAATTAAATGAAATAAAGGAAAAATATGGGGATGAAAGAAGAAGCAAAATAATAAGAAGTATAAAGGATATTGAAGAAAAAGATTTAGTTCAACAGAAAGAAGTCATTATTACAATAACTGATAAGGGTTATATTAAAAGAATGCCTTACAAAGTTTATAATGAACAAAGAAGAGGTGGAAAAGGAGTTATTGGAGCTGAACTTTCTAGTGAAGATGTTGTCAAGCAATTAATAAGCTGTTCAACACATGATTATTTATTGTTGTTTACTGCAAGAGGAAGAATGTTTTGGTTGAAAGCATATAAAGTTCCTGAAACCCAGAGATATGGAAAAGGACAAGCAATTGTTAATTTGTTAAATATTAAAGATGATTCAATAACTAATGTTATTGCTGTAAAAGACTTTAAAGATTATTTATTCATGGTTACTAAACTTGGGCAAGTTAAAAAAATAAGAATGGAAATGTTTTCTAAACCTAGAAATTCTGGAATCAGGATAATTAATCTTCCTTTAGATAATACAGATAGTGTTGTGGATGTTAAGAGAATCAAGGATAAGCAAGAAGTAATGATATTTACAAAAGAAGGGCAAGGAATTAGATTTAATTCAGAAGAAGTAAGGGATATGGGAAGAGCAAGTTATGGAGTTACTGGAATTAAACTTGATGGCAAGGATGAGGTTGTTTCAATGGAAATTGCTACTGATTCAAAATCAACAATATTAACAGTTACTGAATTAGGTTATGGTAAGAGAAGTTTGGTTGATGATTATAGATTAACTGGAAGAGCTTGTAAGGGAGTAATTAATTTGAATGTTACTGATAAAACTGGAAATGTTGTCAGCACTTTAGAGGTTAATGATAAGGATAAGTTTGTTGTTTCAACAAAAAAAGGAGTTGTTATTAGAACTGGTGTTAAGGAAATTAGGGTTATGGGAAGAGCAACTCAGGGAGTTAGGATAATTAAGCTGCATGAGGGTGATAAGGTTGTTGATATTGCAAAACTTGCTGATGAAGTGGAGATTGAAGGGGATGGTGAGGCGCAACAAGGATTGAGCAAATTTAATGAGGAAAAAGAATGATTGAAATACTTGTGAGACGAATTGAAGATCAGAAAGGGCTTTCTCAATTTAGTTAGTATACTAAAAGATTTTTCTTATGTCAGAAATTGAA
>CAYHLB010000151.1:0-3234 GCA_964357325.1 Candidatus Woesearchaeota archaeon | reverse complement strand
CTGCCTTCAAATATTCTCTAATTGAAAATGGGACTTCGAGCAGAGCTCTTTGCGGTTTGAGCCTTATCATGAGTTTATTCAAATCTTGAATATTCTCTATATCATTCTTCTTGAGTTATAGGAAGATTTATAAAATGTAAGTACATGTACTTACTAAATAAAAGCATTTACAAATATAAGAATAAATAGATAAATGCTTTAATTTTACATGAGCGATAGAAAACATATGAAGAAATTGAGAGAGAAAGGGATTAAATCTGTTCAGAAACAGATTGGCAAACATGAAGAGTTAATTGAAAAAGAGAAAGGCAGACTGGACACGACTAAAAATTATTGGAAAAAAGAGATTGATGAAAAGTTTTTGAAACAAATTGAAGAAGATGAGAAATATTTGGAGGATAAAAATGGTAGTTCAAATAAAAAAAGCAGTTAAAGCAGGAAATTCTTCAGCAGTCATACTTCCCAGATCTTGGCTAAATAAAGAAGTTAGAATAGAACTTATAAAAAAAACTCCTGAAATCATTATTTGTGATGTTATTAATATTATAAATAAATACCTTGATTTGAAAGATGTTATAGGGATTTATCTTGCTGGAAGTTATGCTATGGGAGAAGAAGATGAAAATAGTGATATAGATATATTAATTGTGACAAACAATACGGATAAAGAAATGATAAAAGAGGGGATTTATAATATACTTTTGATGTCATCTGAATTATTGAATCAAAAATTAGAAAAAGATTTATTTCCAATAGGACAAATGATAAAAGAGGCTTTGCCTCTTTTAAATTCTGATTATCTTAATTCAATTAAAATAACTGTAACAAAAAGGAATATAGATTGGTATCTTAAAACTACTGAAGAAAAAATAAAGATGATTAAAAAAATATTTGAAAAGATTGAGACAAATAGAAATAAGTATATTGATAATAAAGTTATATATACTCTTATCTTAAGAATAAGAACATTGTATATAATTAAAAAATTAATAAAAAATGAAAATTATTCAAAAAAGGATTTTATTAAATTAATAGAAAGGGTTTCTCTTGGAACAAATGCCTATGAAAAATATTTGATTGTAAAAAATGACCTAGAAGATAAAGATGGAGTTAGTTTAGAAGAGGCAACAAAATTATATGAATTTTTAAAAAATCAATTAGAAGAAATAAACAGACTAATTTAGATACGTTCACACTGAAGAAAAATATTTTTAGTAAATATTATAAAGAACATAGATTTTATGATAAAGGAGGTGAAAATGAAAAAGAATTTAAAAAAACAGGTTTGCGGAATTGGATGCAATTCTGGATGTGGTGGGGCGTTTTATGGTCTTGGATTTATAGGATCTGTGATATATTATGTTTCCACTGCCAATGGTTTTTGGATGGGATTTTTTGGAGTATTAAAATCTCTTGTCTGGCCAGTATTTTTTGTATATGGATTGTTGAAGCAATTGGGAATGTAATTAAAATCTATATTTAATAAAGATTAAATATGCTCTGTCCGGAATTAAATTTTGATTTACTTTTTAATATAAAATCACTTATTTTTATTTCTCCCCCTTATAAATTATGGGAGAGTAAACAAAAATTAGGTAATAATTAATCTAACTTATAAGATGATTGAGGAACTTTAGACAGAGCAATAATATCAATAATTTTATAAAGTGTATTTGAAATGTTTTGTCATAATTGATATGGTAAGACAAACTACGCTAGAGGATTTAGAAGATGATTTGAGAGAGGAGTTGCTTGCTGAAAGCCCTGTTGAATACAGATGCCCTCATCTTAGGATAGACAGAGATGGACCTTATTGTTCTAGGGATTTAGAAGAAGGAATGGCGATTTCTGATGAAAGAAGAAGAATATGTGATAATGCTTCACTTTAACTCTGGTGTTTAGATAAGAAAAGATATAATCTTTGTATATGGTATAAAGGAGAACCTTTCAGAGAATAAATTATTTTATTCTATGTGTTCCATCGCAAAAAGGAATGTTAGAAGATTTTCCACATCTGCAGAGGGCAACTCTGTTTCTTATTTCATAGGTTTTTCCATTGCTTGATTCTATGGGAATGTTTCCCTTAACCCCTATTGAACCTTCTACTTTTTTCCATGGTTCAAATAAAATGGAAATGTGGGGATGGAATTTTGGTTCAATTGGTTTTTTTGTTTTTTCATCCCATATAACTAGTCTTCCAGAAGGACAATCAAAGCATTGCTGAATAGCTATATCATTGTCTTTTTTATTTTTTGATTTAATTAAATCCCATGTTTCTCCTTCTTTTCCATGACAAAATCCAGCTTGGGAGCAAAGTGAAAAATCATCGGTTAAAATAAGATCATTTCCTTGTACTTCGTCTGCTCTTTCTAGATATTTATTTGTTAAAGCATTTTCTTTATTAAATTTTATTGTTTTATGTGTATCATCACAAAAAGGTTTTGCTGAAGAATGACCGCACCTGCATAATTGATAGAATTCCTGCTTTGAATAATCTTTTATTTTTTTATATTTTAAAGGATATCCCTTGCTATCTGTTTCTATTTCTTGTAGGTCTAATGGAATGCTTCCAGAAACCTCATAGGGCCCGTTTTCAGTGATTTTTATTTTCTTTTCCATGTATTATCTAGAAAGGACTATTTTATAATTATATTGATAGGCTGCATCAATTTACTTTTCTAAAGCTATTAAAGAAAAAACTAATATGACTTCATCAATATTATTTTTTCATAAGAATTATTATTAACTCCATAAAAATGAGTTATGCAATATATCAAGCAATTTCTTTCTTCTGTTCAGAGTAGTTAAAAGAATATTTTGATTATTCCTCTGCTCAGAGTAACTAACTGCTATTATAAGATAATTTCTCAGTTAATTACTCCTCTTCGCAATCTTCGAATTTTACAGAATGAAGATTTTCATAATCTTCTTTTCTTTTCTTGCTACATTTATCACAATACTTTCTTGAATATCTCGAGGATATTTTTGCAGTGAATTCTTTTCCACAATCTTTGCATTTTATTTGTTTTTCCATGGTTAGATTATGAATTTTAAGAATTTAAACCTTGCTGCCATATTTTAATATGGATTAATAAAGTTTATAGGACTACTGAGGGTTATTATAGGAATTTGGGCTAGTTGGGTTATGCCTTTATGAAAGATAGATAAAACTATATAATACTAAACTTTTGCATTTTTAACAAACACAAAAGAGTTCATTATCTCCTTTAATTT
>CAYHLB010000150.1:0-3248 GCA_964357325.1 Candidatus Woesearchaeota archaeon | reverse complement strand
AGAAGAATCAACAGCAGGTTTAAGTTCTCTTTTTGGTTAGAGTGAGCTTTCTTTAAGAAAGAAACTTCGGAAAGAAAATAAAAAAATCCGAAACCGAAAGGAGATAAACTTAGTCATAGATTGATTAAGAATATCTGCTGTAAATGTAGTTAAAGCTGTTGCGCCAATATAATTGAAATAGGATTCTGAGTATAATTCATAACAATAATGTTTAATAATTAGACACTCATTCTAATATCATGGGACTTGATGATTGTCAAAAAGATGTGGATAAATGGGCAAATCAGTTTAATCCTCCTTATTGGCCTGCTCTTGAGCAAATGGCTCGGTTAAGTGAAGAAACAGGAGAGGTTGCAAGGGAAATCAATCATCTACATGGAACAAAGAAAAAGAAGAGTTCTGAAGAAATAAAAGAATTGAGTGATGAATTAGTTGATGTTATTTTTACTGTTTGTTGCATTGCAAACAGCCATAATATTAATCTTGATGAAGCTTGGGAAAAGATGATGGATAAAAAACACTATGGAAGAGATGCAAATAGATTTGAGAAAAAAGAATGATTTTATATTCTATAATTAAGTTTAAAAAGTGTTTAAAATTAGAATAATTATTGCCGCTGTGCGATACAGAGAATTTATTCTCTGTCTGTTCAAGTCTCACGACATTGAACACAATGGTACTCCAATAACCATTGTCTGGCAAAAATTGGAAAACAGCATGCCGCTGTGGGACAATGGTACTCCAATCGCCTTGAGAGCGATGCCTTTTCGGCCTCCCGGTTCGATTCCGGGCAGCGGCGTTATACCTTCTTGGCATTTGACAGGGCGGCTTTTTTGCTACTAAAATAGTCCCAGAAATATTATAAGGGATTAATTTTAGGACACAAATGAGAATTAATCCATACAAACATAACGAAAAATATCTTAACTGGAAAGAAAGGGTAAAAAATGGAATCCCTGATGTAACTCCCAAAAATTCAGAGATTATCATTAAATATGCCACAGATATGGAAAAGGGATTAAATGTTGCAGTCGGAAGTGTTAAGGGTTCTAGAAGCTTTATACGATTGAACTCTTTAAGGGAAAAAATGACTTTTTTTGCTAAGAGATTCAAAGAGGTTTGTGATGTTGATTCATTAGCAGAATTAAATGAAGATCAAGTTATTAGCTTTTTTTGTGATATGAGAAGCGGTGTAATAAAAAGAAAAGATGGCAAGGATTATGGGGATGTTTATAATTTTGTAAAAGACTTCAAAGCCTTTTGGCATTGGTGGATGAAAATTAATAGGAAAAATGGGATAACTATTAATGACATAACTGTTGACCTTGACAGTCACAGAATAAAACCTAAATGGGTATATTTAAGCGAAGATCAGGTAAAAAAATTAATCGAAGAATCTAAATTTAATTATAAAGTTTTAATTACTTTTTTATTTGATACAGGGATCAGAGCACCTACTGAACTTATGAATATTCAGGTTTCAGATCTTTATAATGATTGTAAGGAATTAAACATAAGGCATGAAGTAAGCAAGACATTTGGAAGGAGAATAAAACTACTCATATCTTCAGAACTCCTTAAACAGTATATTAAAGAAAAGAAATTAAATCCTCAAGACAAATTATTTTCTATATGCCCTCCTGTAGTAAATAGGTATCTCAGGAGATTAGGTGAAAGAGTTTTTGGGGATGGAATTAGTCTTGCTGGAGAAAAATATTCTAATTTAACTATGTATGATTTTAGACATGTTTCCTGCTGCTACTGGCTTCCAAGATACAAATCAGAATCAGCTATGAAATACAGATTTGGATGGAAAAAAAGTGATAAAATCCTGTATTATTCTGAAATGCTTGGGATGAGCGATACAATAAATGAAGATGATATGCTTACAGATATTACTAAGGTTGAAATTGTAAGAAAGCTGGACTTGTCAGACAGAGAAAAAGAAGTCCTGCAAGAGAGAGTAAATACACTTGAATTGCAGATGAAAAGAATATTAGAATTAACTAATCAGTTGGGAATGAAAATAGAAGGTTAGAAACTTTTATAATAATCATTAATTAGGTATATTCATGGTGAAAGTTTTTGCAGATCATAATAGTATAAAAAGACAAATTGAAGAAAATATCAAAAATCCTTTTGATGCGGTAAATGAGTTTATTTGGAATTCTATAGATGCAAAAGCTAAAAATATACACATTAAAATAAAAAATGATTCAAAATACATAAAATCATTAGAAATAGATGATGATGGCGAAGGTATAAATCGAGAAAAATTGGAAAAAGATTTATTTGGAAGATTTAATGTTTCATCAAAATCGGATATCAAAGAAGATATACATTCACTCCCTCGTGGAAAGAATGGATTTGGAAGATTTTCATTTATAAAATTTGCAAGCGAAGCAAAATGGATCACAACATACACAGATCTAGATAATAATAACTATAACTATGAGATAATTATGAAAAAAGATTGATTAGATGATTTTGATCCTTCAGATAAAAAATTAACTACAAAGAAAACTGGAACTAAAATAATATTTAAATTTGATTCTATGAGTGAATGTGAGGTACTGACATGTTCGGATAAATCAGATCCTTTAAAAATCTTGAAAAATAATCTAAATTTGGAATTCTGTTGGATTATTGAACTCTTGAATATTAATATATATCTCAATGATAAGAAACTAGATTATAGCAATTTAATTGAAGAAATAACTAAAGAAGAAACTGAAATAAATACTAATAAATTTAATCTTAAATTTATTAAATGGAGTTGCCAATTAAAAGATCAATCTTCTAGGTATTATTTTTTAAATTCTAATGGAATAGAAATGTTTGTTAAAACTACAACATTAAATAATAAAGGAGATGATTTTTATCATTCGCTATATATCTCATCCCCTTATTTTGACGATTTTAATTTAATGAAAACACCTTATGAAGAGGCTTATAAGGGATTAATGGAATATATACAAAGATATCTAAGAGATAAAAGATCACCATTTATTAAACAATTCTCTAAGAATAAATATGAAGAATTTGAAAAAAAAGATTTACTTCCAAAGTTTAATAAGTTTGAAATTGAGATTAAGAAACCTATATATGAAGAAATTGTAAGAGAAATTATAGAGTTTGCACCAAGTCTAGCATCAAACTCTAATGAGAATCAAAAGAAAATATTATTACAATTAATGTATTTGTAAACGTAATTTCTTATAATTTGCTGGCTTTAGCCAGTATATAAT
>CAYHLB010000149.1:0-3248 GCA_964357325.1 Candidatus Woesearchaeota archaeon | reverse complement strand
GGAATGCATAAGCAGCAGATGAAAAATTTATCCTTGGAGTCATTTCATTGTCACTTGCAACTTTAACTCCTAAATAATACTGGCCAGAAAAATTAAGATTAATGCTTGTCAGTCTTGTTGTATAAACTCCATTTGAATCTGTTGTAACAGAAAGATTTCCAGAACTCCATAAAGAATTTCCTGCTGTTGCATTATCATAAATAGTAAAGTTCATTACATAAGTTCCGCTCAGCGCAGTTCCTGCACTATTTGTCAGCCTTCCATTTAAATTAAAATCCTGAGGAATCGCAGAGATAATTGGAATTAAAAATAATCCTACTAACCCAATTAAAAATAAGTTTTTCTTCATGCACCTGCTTTTCTCACCTCTTTTTTTATTCATTTTATACTTTTAATATCTTTTTAATTTTTTATTCTTTTAAAATATTTTTTATTCTATTCACAAGCTCAACTGTTTTTTCTTGTGAATTTTTTGCTAAAATCAGATCAAAAGTCTCATCAACCCTATAGCTAGCTTTCTCTCTAATTCCTTTGGAAGTAAACATGAACTCAATATCTTCGCTTTTCAAATTAAGATTATCAATTATAAACTGTATGTCCTCTTTTTTTAAAATATTTTCCCTATGATAGTAAAATAAAATCAATGAGCAAATTGAAGCAATATGACTTTTAGATTCAAATCCTGCTTTGGAAATTAATGCCAGAATAGAATGGTAAAGTGAATAATAATAAATAATAACACACCAATCAAAAAAGGATTTATTTTTCAATTTTCTTTTAATTGAAAACTTATGCTCTGACAAGATAAAATTTCCAAACTCAAGATTACTTATCGACTTGTTTAAATGCTTCATAAACAATTCAGGATTTGTTTTTTTAATAATTCCTTTTTTAATAAAAAAATTAAAAATATTTCTGCAATAATTCTCATCTTCAATCAACTTATTAATTTCTATTTCCATATTGATATTTCATTTAAAAATTTATTCCAAAAACCTCCACAATAAAGGATAATAATTTTCAACACCATTAATAATAATCACATCCTTTGTCTACTATCTTGAAAAATCATGTTTCTTATCTAAAAAATTCTTTTCTAAATTTTTATATTCTACATAAATAGGGCTAATTTTAGTATTGGTTCTCATACTAATTCTTTTTGCATTATTTTCAATATCCTTGCCACTTTCTAATTTCTGAAAAATCAGTAAAACATCTATATCAGAATCTTTGGTATAATTTCCTTTTGCATAAGAGCCAAATAATAAAATAATAAGGGGTTTTATTTCCAATTCTAAAATAAAATCATTAATTGCGTTTCTTATATTTAAAGGTAATTCAAGTAATTTTTCAGTATTAACTTGTTTCAAATAAGCTATAGTCTTTTGACCCTCTTTTAATTTAAACTTAATTAAATTAGCTTCTTTTATCTTGCAAACAACTTTCTCCTTTTCAAGAATCTCCAAAAATCTTTTTATATTTGGCAATCCTGATTTAACTAATCTTGAAATTGCTCTTAAATGTATTCCTTTACTTTCTCTTTCCAAAATTTTAACTATTTTTAATTTTGTATCCATTTTTTAATTAATTGTTAATATTTTATTATCAATTGATAACATTAAGTTATCATAATTTATAAATATATACTCAAACCCCCTCCAACTTCGCCCCGGCCCCGTCGTCCCCGAGCAAGTTTGCGAGACAAATTTATTTTTTAAATATCGAGCAGGCTTGTGAGTTATCCCCACTCTCCCATTATTCACATCAACAAAAAATGTTGATGCATTTACACTAAAATTATTGTTTCCAATAATGACATTTCCATCCCATCCAATTCCGCTGACAGAAATATTCTGTGCGCGAAATGCATATGCAGCTGAAGAAAAATTTATCCTTGGAGTCATTTCACTGTCACTTGCAACTTTTATTCCAAGATAATATTGGTTTGAAAAATTAAGATTAATACTGGAGAGTCTTGCTGTATAAACTCCATTTGAATCTGTTGTAACAGAAAGATTCCCAGAACTCCAAAGTGCATTCCCCCCTGTAGCATTATCATAAATAGTAAAATTCATTATATAAATTCCAGACAACGCAGTTCCTGCACTATTAGTCAGTTTTCCATTTAAATTAAAATCCTGCGGAATCGCAGAAATTAATTCCATTAATAAAATTCCAAATATGCCGAGGATTAAAAATATATTCGCTTTCATGCACCTGCTTTTCTCACCTGTTTTATTCATTTTTTCATCTCTTTTTTATTTTTTTATAATAAATTTACTAATTTTTATAACTTCCCATATGTGAAGCCATACTTTTTATATCAAACTTTTGGGAAATTTTATTTTTTATATTGCGAAGATTCATCTTGAATCTAACTTTTGGGAAATCGTTCAGCGATTTCCCAATAACCTCCTTTATCAGGCCCAACTCTTTTTAAAATGCCTTTTTGCTTTAATTGATTAATATTCCATTCAACTCCCCTCCTTGAAAGCTTGCTTACCATTGCTATTTCTTCTTGTGTTATATAGGGATTTTTCTTAATTAACCCAATAATTTTCTCCACAGTTTTCTCCACAGTTTTCCCTGTCATGCTTTCAGAAGAATAAAATATTATTGTAAAAAAACCACTAATTTCAATTTTTGGTTCTGGCAAATTCCTTTTTTTCATAGCCTCTCTCATTCTTAAAATTCCAGTCCCGGCTTTTTCAACATATCTCACCCTATGAAGCAAATCTGCAATCAAAGGATTCCTTCTAATTCCCTTTCTTCCAAAATCCTCTTTTTTTAAAGCTTTAACTAATCCCCCAGGATTATAAATCTCTAATCTATCATCAAAAACTTCTATCTGAACATTTGCTCCTTTTTCAAAATAATCCCTATGCATAACTGCATTAACTATTGCCTCGCGAATTGCTTCAAGTGGATACTCTGGAATTTCCTCTCTTTTTACATTTTCAATTTTATATTCTACTCTTGTATTCCTCTGGATAAATTTTATTGCATTATCTATATTAGTTATAACATCATCTTTTAAGTCAAGTTTATCAATAATGCTTATTTTATTAATTCCCTTAAATCTAATGCAGCTGACATTTGCTTGCCTGATTAAATCACATGGATTTTTGCTAAAAAATAAAATTCCTGCATTGTTTATTTTTAATTTATTTTTTTCCTTAAATGCAACACCTAAATTAATCAAAATATCCTCATTATCAAGATTTTTAGTCAATCTTGAAAGTTTAAGG
>CAYHLB010000148.1:0-3298 GCA_964357325.1 Candidatus Woesearchaeota archaeon | reverse complement strand
GGCGCAAAAGCAGCTGAGAAAAAACCTTCTGAGAAAAAGAAGTAGATGATTTTTTAATTAGAAATTTTATTTTTTAGTGTCTTAATTTTAAACAATTGCCTCTAGATGATGTGAGACTTTTTCTTGCATTGCTTTACTTAACTCACAATAAACTACTCTTCCATCTTTAAGTTTTCCAAAAGCCTGCCTATCAGGATTATAAGGTTCGCCATGACCACTTCCAAAATTATCTCTATAAGGGCCATCAACAAATTGTTTTTCTCCAAGTACAGTTTTTCTTATTCCGCTTTTAATAAGATTTTCAGAATTACAAAAAGGACATAATTCTTTTTGTGGTTTTTCTAAGATTAATTCTATATCTTTCTTTATAGGTGTTGCTTCAATTTCATAATGATTTTTTAATTTCTCAAAAAGTAAAATTGCTTTTATGTGTTTGCAGTATAAACCCTTTCCCTTACATCTCAATTCAAAATCTTTACAATTACAAGAGTAACTATCAAAATGTGTAACTTGATATTTCTTATTACTATCAAATTGAGGGGGAACTAAATAAGTGTTTTCATCTAAAACCTGTGGCTCTGCAATCTGTAAGATAGCTTTTGCTCTTTGTTCTCTATTCTCTGAAAATTGTTTTATATTTTATGTTTCCATAATATATGGTACCATGGATACTATTTAAATACTATGGTACCATAAGATATATATTAAATGGTACCACAATCTTTATAAATAAATGGTACCACAATAACTTAATGAAACTTCAAAAACAAATTGCTTATAAGATAAAAGGAAAGGATTATTATAAATATGTGATTAATATTCCACCAAATAAGATTGAACAGCTTGGTTGGAAAGAAGGAATAGAATTAATAGATGAATTAAAGGGAAATTCTTTATGTATACGACTTGCTACAGAAAAGGAACTAATCAAAAATCCAGAGCAATCAATTTATGAAGATTTTAAAAACTCTACAAAGAATATATTAGAGAGGTACCCTGCTGGTTTAACTTGGGCTCAGATAAGGGATAAATTAAATTATCATCAAATAGCCCCAAATAATAAGTGGGTTAGAAAAATGGAAGAGGATATTGGATTAAAAAGAATAAAAAAAGGTGGAGAAACCATTTGGTTTTTAGAAAATGATACCATCTATACAATAGGATATGAAGGATATTCTATAGAGAATTTTATTAAAAAACTTAAGGATAGTAATATTCAACAATTAATTGATGTAAGAGAAATTGCATTAAGTAGAAAAAATGGATTCTCAGGAGGAATTTTAAAGTCCGAATTAAACAAAGCTGGAATAATTTATAAGCATATCAAAGAACTTGGTTCTCCTAAAGAAATTAGAAATAAGTTACATCAAGATTGGGATTATAAAAGGTTTTTTGAGGAATACAAAAATCATATAAAAGATGTAGATGTATTAGAAAGTATATCAGATATAGAAGGAAGGGCAAGAAGAAAAAAGTCAGTTTTGTTATGTTTTGAAAAAGATTATAAAATTTGTCATAGAAGCATTATAGCTGAAGAATTAAAAAGAAGAGGTTGGATTGTAAATCACTTATGATGGTATTTTTAAAAAATCTAGTTGCTATTGGATTGGGAGCACCTAATCAACTTAGAGATGGAAGACAATCAATATGTGTATGTGCCTGTAATCCAGAGACTAAAGAATTATTAAGAATTTATCCAGTACCTCTAGGATGGATTAGAAAATGGGATATATTTGATGTAGAAGTAGAAAAAAATCCAACAGACCATAGAGAAAATACTTGGAAAATAAAAAACTCTAAAGAAGATTGGAAAAGATTAGATAAATGGTTAGATGTAAAAGAGGAAAAATATCCAGAATCTAAAAGAGAGGAATTGATAAAATTCATAGGATTTAGTGTTCTTAGCGATTTAATTGAAAATAAGAAAAGTTTTGGTATAATTGAACCAATAATAAAAGATTTTAAATTAGAACAACAAAATAAATCTACAATAAAACAATTAACTTTAGGAGAAGTTGAGGATTTAGATGAGCCATACACAATAATTAATCAAAAAGATTACAAATACAAACCATATATCACTTACGAATGTATTGGTAATTGTAAATGTAAAAATAAAGTGCATTGCCAAAGTATTTCTGAATGGGGGTGCTATGAATATATGAGAAAAAATCCAAGTAAAGAGACTAATCTTAAAGATAATCTTAGATTGTTTGACCAAGAATATAATAAGTATATCTTAGTTGGAAATATTTACAAAGCACCGCAAACCTATGTTATAATAGATATTTTAAGATTTAAAAAGAAAAAAATATTATAGTTAAATATTTAAGATAGTTATTTCTTGATAGATTATGAAAGAAATGTATGATAATCCAAAACATGTAAAAGATACTTTTAACGAGAGCAATATGCCAGAATATTTGCTACAAGCTCAATGGTCAGAATTTATAGAACTTAAAAAAATTATTACAGAACTTTATAAGAAAAAGAAATCTCCATTAACTATTTTGGATGTAGGTATTGGGGATGCAAGAATACTAAAACATATTTTTGGAATTAAAGAAATTTGGAACTCTATTGAGCATTATGATGGAATTGATATAGCTCAGAACAGTTTAGATATTTCAAATAAAATTATTAAGGATTTACAAGTTGGTGGAAAAGTAAAAACTTACTTGCTTGATGCGGTTAACCTTGAACAATTAAACAAAAAATATGATTTGATTGTTTGCACTTGGTTTACAGCAGGAAATTTTTATCCTTCTGATTTTAATTTTGAAAATTTTAATCATAACTATAATTTGTCTACAAATAACCAATTTAGTAATATCTTCAAACAAGCTTATGAAATGTTAAATGAAAATGGAGAAATAGTTATCGGCTCTATATATATTGATAATGAAGAAACAAGAAAGAGGCAAGAGGATGCTTACAAATACTGGGGATGGAATATAATTACTGATGAAAGAGATTGTTTTACAGCTTCAAAAGAAGGATGGTGGTCTGAAAGATTTACTAAAAAAAGAGTTTATGATTATTTAAACTTTATTCCAAAATCTAAAATTTCCTTTATTCCTTTGGATACTTATGATTATGCTATGATGGTAAGGATAAAAAAGTGAATCAACTCCCGCCACTTAACAGCTTATTTATCTCCCGCAAACTTAACACACCCAGTTTCCAACATCTTTATAAACAGATTAATTTTAATATTTTCATAGGGGATGTGGTGCAACCTGCTTAACATTCAAGGTTTGGGACTTTGCGATCTGGGTTCAAATCCCAGCATCCCCAT
>CAYHLB010000147.1:0-3331 GCA_964357325.1 Candidatus Woesearchaeota archaeon | reverse complement strand
ATAATTGAGGTTCCAAAAAGCAAATTTCAAAAGGTTTAAAATGCTCAACTACTGTCTAGTTCAAGCACCTAGATTAACAAATTTCATTGCTAGAGAAATAAAGAATCCAATAACTCCGATTAAACCAAGTCCAATTGCAGAAATCTTTGCAATTGTTGTGAATTCTTCTTTGTTTGGTTTTTTTAACAAATGCCAAACTCTTGTGCATTGTGAAACAAAGGATTTGAACTTTGTCCCATAGCCTATTTTCTCATTATCCATGATAATTAATATAATAAAGGGTTTAAAAACTTTCTTAAAGTTTTTATTTTTGTTTAGTCTCAGATTCTACCCAAGATTCATACTCTTCGTTTGCATCTACATCTAGTTTCATTATACATGGAACTTTATATGAATGTATTCTTTTTACTTCAGATTTAACCTTTTCCCAATTTTCTTTTTTTGTCTTTAAAATAGAAACTATTTCATTACACTCTTCAATTTTTCCAGTCCAGCAAGAAGTTGCTTTAATTGAAAATGAATTGGCACATGCAATCAATTTATTTTTGAGTAAGTGAGAAATAGCTTTATTGGCTTCTTCAGTGTTTGGATAAGTTACATAAATTAATATAAATCCCATATTGATTATTGTTCTTAACAGTTTTTAATTATTTCTATACTCTCTATTATCCCTACCAGTCAATAACAAAAAATCAGGTATAAAGATTAAATAGCCTTTTTATTAATTAAAATCATGATACCAATTATTGTTTGGGTAATAGCCGGAATTGTACTCGCTATTATTATGGTTTCTTTAAAAGTCATTAATCAATATCAAAGAGGGGTTAAATTTACTCTTGGAAAATATACTGGAATAATGAATCCTGGTTTGAGATTGGTTTTTCCTTTAATACAGAGCTATAGACGAGTAGATATTAGGCAAACAACTATAAATCTTCCTGCTCAAGAAGTTATGACTAAGGATCAGGTTAATCTAAAGATTGATGGGGTTGTTTTTTATGTTGTTAAGGAACCTGAAAAAGTTATTTTAAATGTTGAAAATCTTGAACATCAGCTAGAAGCAAAGGCTAGTTCTGAATTAAAAGAAATTATTGGAAATAAAACAATGAAAGAGAGTCTCTCGGATAGAATGGATATTGCAAATACTTTGCTTTCAATGCTCAATGATGCTATTGAAGATAAAAGTTCAAAGGATAAAAAAGATTGGGGAATTGAAGTCAAAGCTGTGCAGATAAATAATATTGAACTGCCAAGAGAATTAATTAGAGCAATGTCAAAACAAGCTGAAGCTGAAAGAGAAAAAGAAGCTAGAATTACAAAAGCTCTTGGTGAATTTGAAGCTAGTAAGAAGTTTGGAGAAGCATCAAAAGTTTATGAGCAAAATTCAAGTGCATTGAGATTAAGAGAATTGCAAACATTCCAGGAAATTGGAACAGAGCATAATACTTTGATGATGGTTATTCCATCAACAATGGCAAATGCAGATGGAAAATGGGTTTTGCCAATGATGATGAATGAAGTTAAAAAAGATAATAGTTATAGGGAAATTGTTGAGAAAAAGAATAAGAAGAGATGATTAATTTTTAACTAATCTTTTTACAAGCCAAACATAAAATCCCTTGATATGCATCTTCACCAACTAAAACAGCTGTGAAATCATATTCTGCAATTTGATTACCTAAAATATCGCTTGCGATAATATCTCCTTTTTTTATATTATCAAAATTATTTATTAAAATATTTTCTTTAGATTTTTTTATTGAATCAAAGACTTCAAATATTTCTATGTCATTATTGGACTTGTTTTCAATGATATTTTTTATTAATTGATTTGCTTCCCCTATATTTTCAGGTCGATTATGTGGACCTACTTCTATGCTTATGCCACAATCAACAAAATCAATTAATGCTTTTCCACTTGCAAAAAATTCAGGCATAATAATTAATTTTTTTAAACCTAGTTGTTTTGCAAATTCTATTTTTTCATTATTTGGCTTTGTTATTATTCCAAACATAGGGCAATTATTAGATGAAGAATGCAGGTCTATTATGTAATAAAACTTTTTTATCTTTTTAAGCAGATTATAGGCTAGTCTTTCTTCACAATTCCCATTTATATTTCCTGGAAAACATCTGTTTAAATCCGAGTCTATGAATCTTTTATTTTCAATAAATGCTTTTTTATTTGCAAGAAAAAAAGGAAAGAAAGACTGGTTCCTACTAACCTCAAAACCATATCTTTCATTTCCATGTAAACAACAAACAATTAATATATTTTTCATAATTTGTTTATAGAATACCTATTGCAAGAACTGCATCTCCTTTATCCAATGCCATTTCTAAATCTTGCTTAAAAAATCTGCTTATTGAACAATGTTCTGGTTCTTTTCCATAAAAAAGTCCGCCATAATATCCTTTGACTACTCCATTAAAATCTACAGAACAATTAAGATAAGCTGCAAACTCTTTTTGTAAAGCTCTAACTTGTTCTGGTAGAGTTTTCAATCCTGGAAATGTAGTTGAGCAATAGTTTGCTAATGCTCTATACATTCTTGGATTTTGTGTTCTTAAACAAATTGCAGTTTCACCATTGATTGCATTATCTGTAATTTGCTTAAAAATTCCTTTTCCCTGAATAGATGGATTAAGGCATATCCCTTCCACAATTAAACAGGGAAATCCTGCAAAATATTTTCTATTATAACTTGCCATTGCATTTATCTCACCATTTCTAAAAAGAAAAACTCTTTCTGGTAAAGTTATATGGTCATAAATATCTTGAAAACCCAAATTTCTTCCAAAGCCATTTCTTACAACTTTTACAACTTCTTCTAAATCTTGTGGATTTGAATCAAAGTATTCTTTTGGAGATGAGATTTCTTCTATGTTGCCAAAGACAGCTAGAAGCTCTTATAATTTTATTTTTCATTTTACTTCTAACCTCCTTTCAGCCTTTTTCAGAAAGAATTTCAAAATAAGATGGATTAAATTAAATGGGCAAAGCCCAGGGATATTGAACTAAAGATTTATTATGTAAAGTTTTAACTAAAAAGAATAGAATTTTATTGCCAGAGATAACCTCTAACTTGCTTTGTCATGATTATTAGACATTAGAACGACTATTTAAACTTTTGTTTGAATTGAACTAGTTTAGCTTTCTGAAGCTATTTATAAAACATCAAAATTTTATAAAATTTTTGGGCGATTGAGAATTTATAATTCTCAACGAAATGATATGACTTCATTGATATAATTTTTTCATGAATTATTATTAACTTAATAAAACATTGGTTGTGCAATATAGCAATCAAGTGATGCTTCTCTTATTTAT
>CAYHLB010000146.1:0-3337 GCA_964357325.1 Candidatus Woesearchaeota archaeon | reverse complement strand
AGGGAACTGCAATAACTATCTGGACAAAAGGAGGATTTATAACAGGAGATTTTTATGATAAGATTTATTTTTTAGAGGCAGTTAAAAATGATATCAATTCTTTGAAAAAAGAATTAGATGAAAAAAATATAGCCTGGACAGAAAATAAATTAACTAATAAAAGACCTTTAGTCTATATAGTTCCTAAAAAGGAATTTGATGTAGAAAATATAGATCACTTGCCAGTTATGCCTTTAAGAGAATTAATAATTTATTGCAAAAAATTATATTTAGATAATGTTTTAGAACAATTAGATTTATTATATAATTTAGGTTTAAATAAAAAATATTCAGAGGTTTATACAAACTTCAGGAATGTAAATTCCTGAATGTGATCAAAATTTAAATAAAACTAAAAATTTTGACATTATGAAAGTTAATTCAAAAATAGGTTTATTGGAAAGGGAAAAAGAAGTTTTAAGATTAATTGAACTTTTTAAAGAAAACCATCTTAGGTTTATAGTTATCGGAGGATATGCTGTTTCAACTTACAAGAAAAGATTTTCTGTTGATTTAGATGTTGTGGTAAAAGAAGATGATTTAATAAAATTTGAAGAATTATTATTAAAAGAAGGATTTAGTATAGGATATGAAAAGGAGATTGCTCTTTTGTATGGTGAAAATTTTAAACGCTTTAGAAAAAAGATGAATGACCTGCCAGTAGATGTAGACTTATTAATAAATGGATTAGTCTCAAGAACTACTAATGCAACATGGAGCTTTGAGAACATAGACAAAAATTCTCAAAATAGAAAATTAGATGATTTAGAATTTTTAACCCCCACTAGGGAATTGTTATTATCTATGAAAATACATAGTGGAAGACTTTCTGATGTAAGAGACATTATCGTATTGATGCCTTGTAATAAGGATAAATTAAAAGAATTTTTATTAAGAGGAAATTTAAGTAATCTAAAAGCATCCATTAAAAAACAATCTTTGTTTATTGAAAAGCCACAATTTGATGATAGCTTCAAAGGGATTTTTGGCATTCAAGCTTATAATCCAAAAGAGATAGAATCAGCTAAAAAATTATTTGCCGACCTATTAAAAGAAATTAATTAAAGATTTCTAGAACGCATATCCTTTTTGATCTACTTTTGTAATTAATATACTAAGAAGTATATATCATAAAACAGTAAATGTTTTAAATACTAATTTAATAAAATTCACATGGAAATGGGCGGAATGAGCATAGGGCCCTCTGGAACATCAGGTTCAAAGCCTTATGAAGAAGGAGCATTTGGACCAGAATCATCTGGACACATAAATAACCCTGGTCAACCAACTATTGATAGGAGCCCTAATCCACTAGATATTGATAGAAGAATTTTAGAATTATTAAGGACACTAGAAGGTAGGATTAAAAATTTACCTATACCAGAGGTAGTAAATTATGCTAGTTCAGAGCCCAAAGAGAGATCTCATAAAGTGGATTATGAAGGAATTCTGAAAAGATTAAAAAGTATTGATGATGATCTTAGTGATATACCTACTTTATTTAGAGATCAATTTGGAAATATTTGGGACTCTTACAGAGCTTATCTTAAATGGAGATATGCTTCATCAGAATAAGACTTAATTTTCTAAATCCTCAGTTTTATAATTAATGCTAGTAGACTTGACTAATAGTTAGACTTATTCTAAAAAATATGTTTCACACGAGATTGAACCAGAAAGATCAGTATAAACAGCTTATTTTACCCTATTCTTCTTCACACTCACAATCCTCGCACTTTCCACCTTCGCAATCATCATCACACTTGCATTCATGATTGTGTTTGCTTTCTTTTTCAATCATGCTGCCAATTTCAGATTCAAGTTCCTGCAGCCTTTGAGTTATCTGGCCTTTTGCAACAACTAATTTTCCAAGTTGTTCATCAACAATTTTCAAAGTATCCTCAACACTCTTATTAACATAGCATTTATTTCCAACTTCCACAACCAATTCTTTTTTCCTTATTTCAACTGGAAGATATATCTTTTTTCCAATGTTTACAATAATTTCTTTGCATTCTTTTTTGTTTATCTCCTCAAGACTATTTTTTAATTCATTCATTTCCTTTACATTCTGGTCAATTAATTCAGATTGAGAATTAAGCTGATTTATTTCCTGTTCCATCATCTGAAATTGCATTATTTTTTCTTTGTCCATAATAAAACTCATAAAAACAAGGTTTTTAAATTATACTTTTTTAGAGATTCAATGATAAATTGGTTTGAAAAGCATTATATCCTATCGATTATAATCGCAACATTAATAGCGATTTTTATTTTTTATATGTCTTCAAAATCCTTTGAAAAAGGAACTCCTGTAGACTTTCCATTTAAAACAATAGCCTATCATTTTCTTATTTTTTCATTATTATCCTTTTTTATTTCAGTTTCTTTGGTTGGAAAGACAAAGAACATATACTTTGTAGTTATTGCAATTCTTATTTCAATAAGTTATGGGATATTCGATGAATTACATCAGCTTTTTGTTCCAAACAGATATTGCAGCATAAATGATGTTTTTATTGATTCATTTGGAATTATAACAACAAATTTGTTTTATATCCTAATAAGAAGAACTAAGCAACATCAAACAATTTTCTAAAAATTGTAGAAAATACCATGCTTCCTACTATATAATATAATATCCACCATCCTCCAAAAACCGGATTGAGATACATTCCAAACCATCTGAAAAATAAAACAATTGGAATAGATGTGAACATTATAGGCTTCATAGTAAGGTCAAATGTTTTTGGAAGAAATTCTAATTGTTTCTTCTGGAGTTCCATTAATTTTTCAGGATGTTCTTTATATTTTTTCATTTCCTCACTAAGTATTTTTTGCTCTTTTTTTAATTCCTTTAAAGCAGCTTGGTCAGAAAGATATTTTTGAGCAAGTGTTAAAACTAGCGAAGTAAGTGCAATTATGACAACAAATCCTATATACAAGTTCCATTTCAATAATACTCCAAAACTTGGGTCAAGTATAGAACTCACTGTATTTTTAACAAGAGGAATACTATCCCAGCTAGAAGCAACATATGCAGATATAAGAAATACAATAAAAAATATAATCATCCCTTTTTTCATTTTATGAAGCCATCTCCTTATGGTGAATACAAGAAAAATCTTTATTTAATACACGTGAAAATCCACTACATTTATGTAGTGGTCTTTGTGTGGATTTTCCCGGTTCTCCCCAAACCCAATACAAACCTACGCCTTTAGGCGTAGGTAAAAACCCGAAGGGTTTGGTGATTTTTTGATTTTTCTGTACAGAAAATTCAGTGAATTTTCTTGTA
>CAYHLB010000145.1:0-3387 GCA_964357325.1 Candidatus Woesearchaeota archaeon | reverse complement strand
AAACTATAAGTTTTGAAGTCTTTAGTGTGGAGTATAAAACCGAAGGTTTTGTGATTTATAAGAAAAATCTATAATTTAGATTCATTCAGAAGGTTTTTAAATTGTGAATTCTGGTATTATTTATGAAAAAAATAGAAACCAAAGAGCAAAGTGAAAAAAGAAAGAAAAGAAATCATTTGCTCATTGGAATAGTTATGGTAGGGTTAATGGTTTTAAGCACTGGTGGCTATGCTATAATGAACAATGAATCAAATGGAAATAATTTTATTAAATACAATGGCATTAAATTCTATAATCAAAATGGTTATTGGTTATTTATTCATAATAATCAACAATTTTCAACACAATATACTCCTAAAGATACTGAAAAAATATCTGTTCCAATAAACTTTGGTCTGGCTAAATACAATCAGGCAGTGGTTTATTTTGACACTGAATCCGGACAACCGAATAACGAGATATACAAGAATATTTATCCATTTATATTAAAAACCAATATGGCATGTCTTGATAATCAGACTTGCAATGGAGATTTTCCAATTAAAGACTGCTCAAATAATATTATTATAATCCGAGAACCTTCTAAAAATGAGACAGAGAGAATTTATCAAGAGCAGAATTGCATATTTATAAAAGCATATGAAAATAATCAAACAAAATTTGCAGATGGATTTTTATTTAAACTTTTAGGAATATAATGGAAAAAAATAAAGAAGATAAAAAAGAGAGCATAGAGGTTACAGAGACATATATTGAAAAACATAAATCCAATGATATTATGGAAAATAAAGCTGGAAAAACAAAGCAAAATAAGCAGATTCTTATTGCAATTATCTTGATGTTGCTTGTTGTAGCAATGATATTTTTAGTTCCCTATGTGATTCAAAATTATTTTAATAAATTTGATTATATAAATCTGGATTTTACAAAAACCAAAGTAGGAAATGTTGTTTTTTATAATACTCTTATCCCAATTGTCGACGAAAATGGCAAAATCATTCAAGACTATGGACTTGATTTTAGAAGTGATCCTAGAAAATTAGAATACATTGAAGCGAATATCCCTACTGAAGAATTAAAAGTTCTTAGAAATGTTAAAACATATATCTCTATTTCACCAGACATTAAACAATGCGAAGATAATGGCATTGCTATGGTTAGTTTATCAAGATTTTTAGGAGGTTTTGCTAGGTTGGATGTCAAAGGAGCTAGCACAAATTCAAGTTATGCTAAAGAATTTAATCTAACATATGCTACTTGCAAAACAAATCCGAATAATACGGTCATAGTCATACAAAGTGACAATCAAACAAAGATAGAAAAAACTCAAAAGAATTGCTATGAACTGAGCTATACTAATTGTGAAATAATTCCTGTAACTGAAAAATTTAACTTAATGATTCTTGAGCAATACATGAGTTTTTTTGAGAGGAAGTGAGCCCTCTTAAAAGAGTCCCAGGGTAGAACTGGAGTTTAAATGGATTCAGCCTTCTTGAAAGAACCCTGGGGAAGAACTGGATTTTAAATGGATTCAGCCTTCTTGAAAGAACCCTGGGGAAGAACTGGATTTTAAATGGATTGGAGCTCTTTTAAAAATAGTCTGATTCATTAGATATTTAAATCTGTTTTTTATCCTACTAATATGAAAAAGGGGAAATTAAGCACTGATAAAAAACTATTGATTGAAACTATAGTGAAAGACCAAAATCTTTCCTCAAAGATTTTGGCTTTCCCGAGTATAGTCAAGGCGCACGAGCAAGGAAATATCAGCGTCCTTGACTATAGTAAATCAATTAATATTTATTTTATGGCTATAAGATACTTAATACTTTTGGGTCTAATGTTTTCTCTACCACTTATTTATGCAATTCTTACGCCAATAACAATGAATATTTTTGTATTTTTATTAAAATACAATTACAATAGTGTGGTGACATTTAAAAATCTCATAATTTTAAACTATAACTATTATCTGCAAATAATTCCTGCATGCATAGCAGGAGCAGCTTATCTTTTGTTATTGATACTGAACTTTACAGTAACAATGCCTATTAAAAAAAGAATTCTTTCATTATTATTCTCGCTATTGGCTCTGTTTATTATAAATATACTAAGGCTTTTATTCTTTTCTTTTTTATACACTTCAGGTTCTCCTTTTTTTGATTTTACTCATAAATTAGTTTGGTATGTTCTAAGCACATTTTTTGTTATAGGAATCTGGTTCCTAACAACAAGAATATTTTCAATAAAAAAAATACCTGTTTATTCAGATATTCAAGTGCTTATAAAGAATATAAAAAATAAATCTTCTTAAAACTTATATATCACCAAAACCTTCGGTTTTGTACTCCACACTAAAGTGTGGAGTTTGTCGGGTTTTGGTGAGACTGAGCAAAAAAGAGAGCTTTGCTCCTTACTACACTCTGAAGAGTGTAGTTTTCTTTTTTGCTCTGGATAAAATTATTAAGAATAATTATTCAAAGTCTCTTCTTTTTCTTGGAGAAACCATTCTTTTAATCACAAGAATTATGGCGATTATAAGAACTACATTAACTAACACTATTGTATAGATGAACCAATTTTTCTTAAGATGTTCTGCAACTGAACTAAATTGAGCACTTGACTTAGAAATGGTGATTGCAACTCTTTGTTCTACTGCTCCTGTTGAGGCCCCAGTAGGTGTTGCTTTGATTGTAAATTCTTGGTCTCCTTGAGCTGCTGTATCAATGTTCAAAATTATTGAAATTTGTTTTGATTCACCTGCATTTAATGTTATTGTTTCTGGTTGAATAGATACTAGGCTTGACCATGCACTATTTCCATAAACTGAAAGTGAATATGAAGAAGAAGTTGTTCCTGTATTTTTTAATGTTGATTTTACTATAACTTGTTTTCCAGCTATTGCTTCTGGTGTTTCAGGATCTAATTCTGCACTTATTTGCAATTTTGATGTTGTTGTTGGAGATGCAGCACAATTACCCTTTATAGTTATTGTATGAATAAATTTATCACTTGAAGTTATGCCATAGGAATCTCCACTGTTATAATCATAGTATGTTCTAAATTCAATAGCATAGGATTTTTCAACTACATCAGCAGGAATATCAAATGCAAAGTCAACTGATTCTGTATCTCCTTGATTTAAATCTCCCCTTACTATTTGTTCTGTATCTAATTTAAGAGCTTGATTATATAATGAAACTTTAATTTGATCTTCATAGTCTGTGTCTCCTATATTTGTAACATCTGCTGAAATTTGAACCTTGTCTCCACAGCCTATTGTTCCCTCTGGTGATACTTGAATGTTGCTAACAACAACTTGCTTTTTTTCATCTGTTTGCCTTGTTCCTGTTATTTCCTGAAAATAACCAGATTCTAGGTCTGATG
>CAYHLB010000144.1:0-3396 GCA_964357325.1 Candidatus Woesearchaeota archaeon | reverse complement strand
AAACATGACATGCAATAACTTTTGATTGAATAACAGATTATATAACATTTCAAAAAATTAGATGAGGGTTTATGGAAGCAATTGTTTATTCAATAACTAATCAAATAATTCAGAATCCAACAACAATAAATCATAATAGGAATCTAGTAGATGGAAAAAATAAAACAAGTATAAGCATATGGGTTAAAATAAAAAATTTTACAAATTCAAATCCAATAATTTCTAAATCAAATGCTCCTGCTCCAAGAACAAATGAATTTGTACTTAAAGCTTCATCAGATAGGACAATTCAATTTGAATTAGACAGCAACTCAGGCATTTATATTGTAAAAACTCCTCAATTAAACACAAATACTTGGTATCATATTGTTGGAACTTATGATGGTTCTGAAATGAAAATTTACACAAATGGAGCATTTTCTGATTCAAAACCAAAAACTGGAAGACTGCTAAATTTAAGTAATCTTGATTTAAATATCGGAGCAAACTCCCTAAAAACAGAATTCTTTAATGGTGCAATAGATGAATTAAACATTTATGATAGGGTATTAAATGCTTCAGAAATTCAGACAATTTATAATGGAAACTGCAACTTAATGAGGTCAGATCAACCTTTTACATTAGAGCAAGACAATATAAATCCATCTCTTGGAAATTCCTACATATGCTTCAATCGTAATGTTTATTCATGCAAAGAATATCCTGATGAATTTACAACTATAATAGCAAGTAACTTGCAACAAGTAGGCTCATGGCAATGTGACATAGATACTGAAAAATGGATAAATATTATTCCAAGATTTCAAAGAGCATCTACTTCATGCAACTATAGTAGCAATTGCGGACCTTTCACAATAACTTCAAATACAATAGGAAATATTACCTATGAACTTCAATGGGATTTTTATCTTAAAAATGGTTCTATTAGCTATATTTCAGATTCAATTTCTTCTTCAAATTCTATTGCACAAATTTCTAAAGTAATCTCCACCCCTTCAAAAGAACTCGTAGATAAAGTTATATTAAAAGTAGCAACCTTAAAAGACAATCATAAATCAAAGTATACAGAACAAACAATACCAATAACTTATACTTGCACAAATGAATGTAACTATATTGGCCAAATTCAATGCAATACAACAGTGCTTTCAAAAAGAAAAGTATGCGGAGCATACAATACTTCAAATTCTTGCCTTACCTGGGGACCTTTAGGAGATTGTGAAAATAACAAAATATGCAAGAATAATCAATGCATAGATGGAACAAAAATAGATACTTGCACAAATGCAAATGGCATATGCCTAAATTCACAATTGCCTAATACAGTTCAAACAAATGAAGATTGTTCTGAACCTGATTATTTTTGTTACAAATGCAGTTCTCCAAATCAATCAAGAATATATACCTGGGACCCATTATTTTTAAGCTGCATAAGAACTAATTGTACTAACACCTGCACAATTAATAAAGGGATTTGTAAAAATAGTTCAATAGAGAATTCAGCCTCAAACTCAAGCTTAGATTGTTGTAATAATGAAGAATGTTACATATGTAATTCTAATTATCATCCATATAATGACACTTGTGTAAGCAATTCATGTTTAGGAAACCTGCCATCAACAGCAGGACAAAATTCAACATTAATTGGCCCTAATAACTTTACAATAGGTTCTGCACAAAATTGGACATTCAAAAGATATGCAACAACATTAAATCCTTGTGAATGGAAATGTACTTCGGGTTATAGAAAAATTACAAATGAAACATTCAATGGTTGCGTAGAAGGACTTCCGCCTTGTGAAACAAATATAGGATGCACAAATGAAACAATTGCAAATGCAGCAGCCATTGAAGGAAATTGCACAACAGGATTCCAATGTTATCAATGCAATGCAGGATATAACTGGACAAATAATACTTGCGTATCCACATGTCCAAATAATGGATGCATCTACAATGATATGTGTTTAACTCAGGGAATAAGGATGATTAATAGCAGTAATAAAAAAGTATATTGTTTCAATACCACAATGCAAGAACAAAAACCAGAAGAAACACCTTGCTCTCAAAATTATGAGTGCATAAGCAATTATTGTAGAAATGGAAACTGCACTAGCCTATTGAGTGAAATAAGCAAAACAAGAACTTCAACAGAAAGACTAACATGTTGGATTAGAAAATTATTTGGTTCTTCAGAAATCTGTAATTAAAATGAAAAAAATATTATTATTTTTTGGAATTATTATAATACTATCAATAGTAACTGTAAATGCAGAATGCAATGGTTGCCTAAGCAATAACCAATGCTACAATCTTGGAAACATTTTAAACACCAAATATTGTAGCTTATCAAAAACATTTTTATCTCAAAAAATAGACAATGCTTCATGTCAGAATAATTTTGAATGTATTAGCAATTACTGCATGGATGAAATGTGTATAAATGAACAAATTTTAACTGATTTAGGCATAGGTTACAACACCCTGATTCAAACACAAAACTACCTTAGTCAAGGCAATTGCACTGCAACACCAGGATGTTTAAATAAAACCTCATTATTAAATGCACAAAATATAAGTGGAATTTGCATAAATGCAAAATGTTTTCAATGCAATTCGAATACTCCTCATTGGAATGGTTCTGCATGCACCCTTCCTCCTTGCCATTATGATACTCCTGGTTGCTGGAATAAAAGCAGAATAAATGAAATTGGCAACTATGAAAATATTTCAGAGAGTTGTAATTCTGGCTTCATGTGCATAAAATGTGCAAGAAATTATGTTTGGAATGGAGAAACCTGTGTATATTCTTCAGGAGGTTCAGGTGGTTCTAGAGGTTCAGGAGGAAGTTCAACTTCTGCAATAATTTGGAAAACCAATGCAACTTTCACAGAAGACTCTCTTACAAACGGTTTCACAATTAAACTAAAAGCAAAAGAAAGAATAAGCATATCCTTCAAAGGAATAAATTATTTTATAGGAGTTGCAAGCCTGACTTCAACATCAGCAACAATGAATATCTCCTCAAAATCTCTAAATATAATTATGAATCCTGGAAATGAAAAGAAATTTGATTTGAATAATGATGGAATAGAGGATATTTCAATAACTCTTTCAACAATATCCTTAAATCAAGCAACTTTTTTTATTAAAAAATTACCCTCCCTGCAAACTCCAACTCCTATTTGTACAGAAGGAGAAACAAAAGTAAAATCCTGCCCAGGAGGAAGTTCCATTAATACACAAATTTGTCAAAATGGACAATTTATAGCAACAAATGAAAAATGTCCTGCTCCAGCACCAGTAAAACCTTCTCTAAACAATCTTCTATGGACAATAATAATCGTCTGCATAATCATTGCCATAATAATAACCTTAGTTTTAATCATCTATTTT
>CAYHLB010000143.1:0-3434 GCA_964357325.1 Candidatus Woesearchaeota archaeon | reverse complement strand
CTAGGTCTTAAAAGATATTTTTCTTTTTTGTTTGTTATAATGCTTTTATTTGAAGAAATTTTATATCCTAATTTTAATAAATATTCTCTTTCATCTTTTGATAGATTATTATATTTGAAAAATCCTAAACTAGAATCAACATTTATTGTAATATTTCTTCCGTTCTTAACCACGGTTGGTTTTGATTCTTCTTTATCTTCATTTAATTCATCAGCATTTGTTGTAATTAACTTATGTTCTTCAGGTGATGCAATAACTTTTATTTTACTGTGATCATCTTCCATTATTAAAAGACCCTCTCCAATAGCAGATGTTAAAAGATGTTGTTTTTCAGATTGGCTTAAATTAAATGTATGGCAGATATTATCAATTACCGCAGGTTTTTGTCTCATTAATAAAGTATAAGCTGAATTTGCTAAAATTGATTTTCCAGCTTGAGTTGTAAGTAGTCCCTCAACTTCTTGATTAATCAATAATAAACCCATGTTAAACTTTCTACAAGTCTTAACTATTTCAAGAATATAACCTGCATCTTCTGTTCTTGAAAGTAATGACCATGATTCATCAATAAGAAGTAATTTCCTGTCTAGATTAGACCTCATTTTCATATAAATATAATCTAAGACTAAAAACATAATTGCAGGTTTTACTTGCTTTGGAAGATTTCCAATATCAAAACAAACAAATTTATTATCAAAATTTATATTTGTGTGTTTGTTCATAAAACCAAAAACTCCATCAACATACATTTCAAGTCTATTTGTCAGGCTTTGTAATGTTGGTCTTTCTAACTGAACTGCTTTTTGCTCCATTTGTATCAAAGTTTTAAGTAGGTCTTCAAGAATTGGAGGAGTATTATTCCAGGTACTAAGATCTTTGTTTATACCTTTTTTAGCATAGGTTAGGGAAATTGCCTTATCAATTATAGACTTTTGCGGATCTGTTAATTTTCCTAACATTACCTGCATTAAATCCATTAAAGCAAGCCTTTTTTCAGCATAGTCATGTCCCATTAAATCCAGTGGATTAATCATTGTATCCGAATCTCTGGAAAGATTGATTCGTTGCCCGTTAAATCGCTTTACAAGGCTTTTATATTCTCCCTGTGGATCAATCACCATTACTTTTGTTCCATTAAGTAAATACCTGGTAATAAGAAGCTTGCAAAAATAAGACTTTCCGCCACCTGATTGAGCTAAAACTAAACCATTAGGATTTGGAAGCTTGAAAATATCTTTTATTATAGGAATATTATTTTTATTTAAGCCAAGCCATATTCCGCTATTATCAACTTGTAGGAACTGGCTTGTAAAAGGAAAAAACGCAGACAAAGCATCAGTTGTTATATTTCTGTTTGCATTTAATTCATCAATTCCAATAGGGGCTGTTGATTTAAACCCCTGTAACATTCGGAGTCTTGCTATTCTTGGAAGAATCATCAAGCTATTTAACTCAGATTCAATTTTTTTAGTTAGTAAATCAAGTTCTTTTATTGAATCTGCCCTACAATTAATATATAGACTAACATTAAACAATCTTTCTTCCCCCTTTTGTAAATTTTCTAATGTTCCTCTTGTATCTTGATATTGAATTTCTAATGAAGGATTAAATATTCCTTTCATTTTCATTGCATATAAGTCTGCCTGTTGTTTTTGAAGTTCTCTTGTCAGATCTACGAGCATATTTTCTATAGGATAAGGTTTAATATGAATACTCAAATCAAAATCTGCAAGTGAACTAACAATTTTATCTAAAAATCCTGGCTCAACATTTCTAGGATAGCCATTTGCATAGATTGTTCTATAAAGTTTTTTGTCAATTTCAAGATAATTCTGATTATTATTAATCTTCTCTGGAGAAATAGCATCTTTTAAGTCTCCTTTTCCATTGCCTGAAAAATGATTTACTAATAACTTTTTTAATTCGATCGAATTAAGTCTTTCAACTCTCATATTTAATGCATGAAGTCTTTCGATGCAAATTTCTGTTTGAATTTCAATATCGCCCTGTTCAGGAATTATAATATAAAAAACCCGATTCATTATCTTCTTTGTTGAAATTACTTCTTCAAGATGTTTTTTATAACTTTCAAAAATATTTAGGAAATTTTTATCTTCTATCTTTGATTTGAGAGAATTAAGATAACTATCAAGTTTTATACTTTCCGTCTTCATCAAGATCTGTGTTTGAAAATCAAGAGAATTAAGAAATCTCTGAAAAGAAAACATTATAGCTTCTCTTTCATTTTTTGGTTTTATACTAAAATTAATAGGCTGAATTTTTAAAACAGAGACTTTTTTATTTCCCGATAACAAAATAGTATTATCTTTTATTTCTTTAATTCCAAGAAATTTTTTAAGTTTATATTCCCCCTTTGATAATTTCCTGTATTTTAAATAAATCCTATAATTTTTAATTAAAGTATCCAGATTAAGGAACATAAAACATATTCCAAGACCGGATGATAAAAACATGAGTGTAAATTTTATATAACTGTTTGATATACTTTTTAAAAATAACAGGGCTAAGATCCCAAATACAAATCCATATGACAATTGTTTAAAGGTCAAACCAAACATTATTTTTTCTTTATACTCTAATTGTTGGGGGATTTGGTAACTCATATAAAATATTTTCCAACTGCTATGGCAATTCCTGCTGTTTTCTCTCCTGTTTTAACTGCAGATTTTAAAGCCGAAAATATAATAAAATAAAACATAAGAAAATTTACAATAGCAAATGCAGTGATCATTACTAAAATCTTAAAGTTTTGAAATATAGGTATATCGATTAGTTTTGAGCATACTAAAAGAATCAATGAATCAAAAAAAGTTATAAAAATACAAGTTCCAAGAAAATTAAGAATAAGTTTACCATAATTATTAACCGGAGGAATAAAATAAAGAAAAATACCTATGGGAACAAAGACAACTCCTCCTGCAACAATTATATATCTAAATGTAAGCATTATCACAGTTAGGATTAAAGTTATAACATAGAGAAAAGCAAAAAAGAACTGCAATCCTATGTTTACAATATTATCTGCTGTAATTAAAAAGAATTTTTGGTCGACTAGACTAATAACTCCTGCAGTGAGTAAACTATTAACATCAATGACTGCTGAATAAATAAAGTATGAAGTCTGAACTAAAACAATCATAACAAAAATATTTCTAAACCATTCTTTTGCTTTTGTTCTTTTTGCAGCATCATAACCTGAAATCATAAAGTTAAATCCTGAGTATAACATTAACAAACCATAAAATATGGATAAAACATAAAGAATAATTGCCCAGAGTGAAACAAACATCTCTAGTTTTATTGGCTCAGTCATTAAGGCTTTTGTTAATGTAAGCAAGGGTTGAATTGGTGAATTAAGAATATTGTATTTGTAAACCTCTTTTTCCAAAGTTAGGGTGATTCCTCACCTTATT
>CAYHLB010000142.1:0-3457 GCA_964357325.1 Candidatus Woesearchaeota archaeon | reverse complement strand
TGTAACTTCGTTTGTTCCTTTTTCAACTTTTCCAGTCTTTCTTGCTTTTTCTATTACGTCGTATACAGAAACCATTTTATTGATTTATTTAATTAATTTATCAACCAAATCAAAATTAGAGAAAAAAAGCTTGCTGCTCCTCCCTAATATTTAGGTCATTGGTTAAATGACAAAGAAAAAATGGGTTTATAAAACTTCCTGTCAATTTTAAAAAAAAGAAATAGATTAAAATCCATTATTTAGCACAACTATTCTTTTAAACCTCTAAAATCATTAATAATCATGCCAATAACATTAGAAGAAAGAGCCCAACAATTTGTAACAAAAAGTTGTAGTGGAAAAATCAATATTGATTGGAAAGCTATAGCAAGACATGAAAGAGATGCTAAAATAAGAGGAAATAAAAGATTTGCTCCTATTTTAAATAGTATCATTGAATATTTAAAAGAAAGAGGGGTTCTAGTCTGTGCTGAAACTCCGGGAAGTTTTTTTGCAACAGGATATGGAATTCCATTAAATCCAAGTTTATCAGATAATCCTATGATAAAATTCAGTTTTGCAGATGAAGAAAATGCAAGAGCCTATTATTCTGAATTCTTTAAAAATGCGCAATATGGAATAATCCTTCATCAAACAGTCAGTTTTGTTGAAAAAGCAAAAGATTAGTTACCTCTATTTCCATTTAACAAAAAATTGTTCTATCTAACCTAATGTCTTGCATAAATAAAATCAGCTTCTGCCCTTTGAGCAGCAAACCAATTATCATCCATACTTCCTTTACGAGAATAAGCACCATAAGCTAAAAAAGCATGCATAGCTTTTTCAACACTTCCAAATTCATTTATAAATGCCCTACAACTATCTGCATACTGAATAAATGCACCCATTGCTTGATACCAATTCTCTAAATCACTTCTATTAGGATGATTTCTCTGAATTTTTTCAGCAAGTCTCTCAACAACTCCATGAATATCAGAGCCAAATTCAGCTCTTCTTGATTTTTGAGATATTTCAATCAAGGTAATTTTCATAAAAAAGATAAGAATCATAACTTTAAAAAGATTATTATGATATAAATTTAAAGAATATAGAAACTTATAAACCCCATTAATTAATAAATTTTAGGTGATCTGCACCAGACAGAATTCTGCTAAATAAATATGAGAGTTACGAAATTAGAAAAAGTCTTATCTTCAGAAGGAGATGAACCTGATAAAAATATAGATATTTTTAATTGCCAAATTGGAGATTCTGCATTTCAAACATTATTAGAATCTTTAAAACATAGGCATGAAAATCAAAGGCAAGTTGAAGAAGCTAACTATAAAAGAAGAAGAAAAGAAATAGACGGATATGATTCTGAAGAGAAAAGGAAAAAAGACCTCTATTTATTAGAAAGATTTCAAGAAATAATATGGAAAGGTTTAGGAATTGACTATGACTCTGGAACAAAAGAACAGCATACTAAATTAAAAGAAACTTTTTTAGAATCAAGAGAGGGATTTTTAGGGCTAAAGCTACAAATAGCAAATCCCCATATTCATGCCTACGAACCAATTACAAAGCTTTTAGATATAACAAAAGAACCTCTAACAATTGTAAGATTTGATGCTCATCTAGATTGCCATGAAACAATAGAAGACCTGCCTGGAAGTGGAAACTATATGGCTCAGATACTACTTAACAATCAATGGTCTAAAAAAATATCAAAGGTCATAAATGTTTCAGGACAAGCTTCAATAGACGAAGGAGTATATAGAAAATTTAAAGATTGCGAGTTAGAAAAAGAATTTAGAACTAAAGCAATGAGAATTAATGGAATCCCTTATCTAATACTAAACATTCAAGATCTTCCAGAAATAGAAGGTAAAACAATTGTTGATGTTGATTTAGATGGTTGTGAAACAACTGAATTCAAACCAATGGGCGGAGGACATTTATGTAATATAAGAAGCTATCAGATTCAAACCGATATTTACTATAATCAAAGAAATATATGCATCCATCCAAAAACTGCAGCAGGAATTTTAAAATCAAGAATAAAACAGCCACAATTAGTTTTAGTTGCATTAGAAAGAGCTTATAGGAACAGGTTGTTTTGGTATAGGGTTGAAAAAGATTTTATAGAAGAACTAGCTGCCTAACTTCTCCATTTCACATCAACCATATCAGTTCTCTCTCTTGGATTAATATCAAGTTTATCAAAATCCGATGGCATGTAAATGCCGAGGGCTAGAAAATTTTTCGAATTTTCTTTGTCATCTGGATAATAAATCAATTTACTTTCACCTTTCACCTTTTCGCTATCTTCTTTACTTTTATTTTTATTAGCATTACCAATAGAATTAAACATTATCTCCCCAAGATATGCAATCATTCCTGCGTTATCAACAAGAAATTGATTTTCAGGAACAAAAAACTTACATCCCCTTTCTTCACACATGATTCTACACATCTCTTGCAATCGAGTATTACACCCCACTCCACCCCCAAGAAGAAGTTCTTTCTTGCCTGTATGAGCCAAAGCTCTTTCACTTGCTTCAACCAACATTGCAAAAGCAGTTTCCTGCAAAGAATAACATAAATCTTCTTTAGAAACTCCTTTGTCATATTTCTGTTTTAAATTAGTCAATAAACCAGAAAAAGCAACATCCATTCCTTTTATTGAATAAGGAATTTCAATATATTTACCCTTCTTAGCAAACTCCATTATTTTCGGCCCACCTGGAAAACCAATTCCAATATATCTTGCAAAACTATCAATAAAATTTCCAATTCCAATATCAAGAGTTTCTCCAAATATTCTATACTTTCCAGCAGCATATGCAATTATTTGAGTATTTGCTCCACTTGCATAAAGCAAAACAGGATCAGTTGCTCCAGTTAATCTTCCTATTTCTAGATGAGCAACACAATGATTCACAGGAATAATTGGAACATTTAATTCAATTGCTTTTTTCTTTGCAAATCTCATTCCAGAAAGTAAACAAGGAGCTAATCCAGGTGCTTGAGAAATAGCAATAGCATCAATATCTTTTTCATTAACACCTGCCTTAGTAATTTCATCATTCCAAACCTGCAAAGCACAAGCATCATGATGTTTAGCAGATTCAACAGGAATTATTCCACCTTTTTCAGTAGTATACATATTTCTAATATTACTAAGAACCTTTCCCTCATTAACAACACCAATTCCAAAAGTATGTGCAGTGCTTTCAATACCAAGTATCATGAATATTCAATTAAATGTATATTTATAAATTATTTTAAACTCAAAAAAACATGGGATATCCTTATAATGAGTTAATTGCTCCTGCTGTATTATTTGCTAACCCTGGAATAACAAGAGAAGAATTTGTAAGATTTAGAGCTCCAGGAAATTAAATTACCTAATAACAAACCAACAAACACAAAAAAATATAAAACCACAAAATAAAAAAAATAAAAAATCACCCCT
>CAYHLB010000141.1:0-3508 GCA_964357325.1 Candidatus Woesearchaeota archaeon | reverse complement strand
TACACAACAGCAAAGAGCCAGCCAACTAGGAAACCAAAAACAAAAGCTTCAATTAGGCCGATAATTATGCTTCCAAAAGATACAGAAGACTTTGCTATCTGTGTGATGTCTATTCCATGAAAGATATTGCTAAAAAGACTTAGTGCTGTACCAAGAGCTATTAAAACAAAAATCGCGCATAAAAGTGACACTCCTGCAGCAACAATACCAAGAGTATTCGCAACTCTTTTTGGACTTAGTTTGTCAGTCATTTTTTCACCTCCTTTTAATTTATTGATTCTTATTGTTTATACCAAATAAGTTATGCAACCAGCAATAACTAGTGAAACTTTCCAAAAGGGAGATTAAACCTATGAATAATACAACCCAATTTATCCATATAACATTGAATTCCGGTTTAAAGGGTCCTAACCACCAGAACGCCAGTGCAAATCTTAAGATTCTATCAACTCTGCCCAAATTTTGCTTAGCCATTTTTCGTTTTCACCTCCTTTTATTTTTATTGTAAATTATTTAGCATTATCAATAATCTCTTTAATATCTTTTTCAGCTTCTTTTGCCTCTTCTCTACTAATTTCTGGAAAAAATTCTGAAATTATTATAGGGTTCATTCCAGCAATTTTCACTTTTCCTTTATCTTCCAAAACATTTATTTTGCACGGCATGCAAAGAGAAACCATTTTATTTTTACTCAAAAATTTGCTTGCATGTTTTGCAGAGCAAATTTCAATAATTTTCAATTTTTCATGATTAAATCCTTTAGCAGCAAGCCTTTCTTTTATATCATAAATTTGAAATAAAGCCCAGCCTTTTTGCTCAACAGATTTCAAAACAGATATAACTGCCTCATCAAAACTTTTTTCTGTTTCAACGATATATACAAAGTCTTTAATGTTCATTTTTTATTTTTACTTCTTCCAGATTTTTTCATTTTTTTCCTGGAAATTTTTAAAATCCAAACAACAGTGAGTATAATTAAAACAATTAACAACACGTTAAATAATATGCTTGTAAAATTCCAATAATTGTTTGAGTTATTATAATAACTTCCCCCTTGCATCATTCCACCATAACTTCCATAACCCATCATCCCATAATTTAAACTTCCTTGATTTCCACAATAAAATCTCAAACCCATATTAATATGAACCTGTTTTAAACTTTCAGAGCCTTCTCCACCCATCATAGCATCCATTCTTTCATGAACTTCCCCAGGGTGCATCTGTTCCATGTAATAATCCCCAAGAATTTCTAATTGAGATTCTGTAAGCTCTTCGCAAGGAATTTTTTGTTGTATTATTTCTTGAGCCTGTTTAAAAATTTCTTCGTGATTTTCTTCCACCGCACTAACTAATGAAATTAATAACATGACAAATATCAAACCCATGTAAATGTTTTTCATTTTAATTTATCAGTCATTTCGCCTCCTTTTTGTTTTTTATGATTACTATGATTTAAATGACCTCGCATCATCAATAAATGCAAACCAATCATTACCGTGATAGCAATTCCAACAGACCAATTCTTAGACAAGCCAAGAAGTGGAAGCACTAAGATTAATAAGAGGGCTCCTCCACATGCAAGAATCATCATCCACATATGACTTATATGATTACGTTTCATTCTTTTCTTCCCCTTATACTTGAACAACATTTTAAATCTCCACAAGCGCATTTATCTATCATCATGCAGATTTTCACGCTCATTTTTCCATTTTTGAATTTTATTCTTTGAACACATCCCTTTTTTGATTTATTCTCTTTTTCTATTTGCTCTCTTTTTATATTTAAGTCAAACATTCTTTATAAATATCAGGATGGTGGCCCATATGCTCTCTCCAAGATTCTTCAGTATAGCCGGGAGCTGGGTTGCATTTTTCTAATCCAGAGCTTCCAGAATCTTTCCACGCCTGAATTGTTCCTGGAAAAAATGTCATGACTAAAAGAGCAATTATCAGCAATCCTGCGATCACATACACTATAATTCTTACCATTTCTTGTTTTTTCATTTTAGCAGTTTATTCAAAATACTTTAAGCACTCCTTTGTTTCTTGATGATGACCTAAATGCTCTTTCCAAGAAGTTAAATCTTGTCCTGCAGGAGGTCTGCAATTTTCAGGTATATTTTCAAAACCAGGCTGGGCAATGTTTGAAGTAGGATTTCCAGCGTGATGCCCTGCCATTGGATCAGCTGAGCTACTAGCAATTACATTTCCAGTTACGCTTCCACCAGAACCTCTAGTGCCAATATGTGCTGCTCCAAAACCCATCATTAAGAGCAATAAAAATAATACACTAAATGCGCCATAAAAAAATGATTTTCCATCCATGTTAATGACACATATCTCCTTTCAAATTTTTCATTTTATTCTTATGCTTTATCATTAAACCAATTCCGATTAAATTAGATAATATTCCTATACCCAAAAACCATTTTTGATAGGCTGTTAAAAAAACTGCAAGGCCTGAAATTCCCACAATAGGAATCAAATTTAATAAAAAATGACTGCAACACGCAACCATACTTCCTGCAGAAATTCCTCCTGTTCCCGCAACCGTCCCTGTTAATGCAGCAGTGTGTTTTATTGAAGTATAAAGTCCAATTTGTATTCCAAATCCTGCTACAAGCGGGAAAATTAAATACCACAAGCTTCTAAGATTAAGAAAAGCAAATTCTATACCTTGAAAAATTGATACAACTGTGAGATAAAATACAAGCAAACCAATTCCAGCTAATAGACCATATAGTACTGAATTATTTCTTACCATTTTTTGCAACACTCAATTATTTTATTTACAAATTTACTAATTGATTTTTTAGTCCTTAAAATATAAAATATAAAAAATAGAAGCCATAAGATGATCAAAAAAATGATGCTGTTAAAACTAAAAGTTCCTAGAATAGAATATATAATAAAAATAAATGTCAATAACAACGGAAGCCTGAATACTAAATAATTTTTTCTGACTTTTTTCTCCCATAGGTAGAACAAGCCAAGTGAAGTATGCCCCATTAATATCGCTATTAAAATTTTATCTATGAAAATGTTTAGAAAATAGAGTGTTAAAAGTGAAATCCATGCTAAAGTAATTGATAAACATATTACACAAATTTTTTTTACATTAAAAATATTTTTTAGTGCTAAGATTATAAAAAACAGCGCAGCAATTCCTATAAATATTATTGTTATTGTGTCCATTTCAAATTATTTTCCTCCCGGATTCCTCCCACGCATTCATTCCACCATCTAGATCATAAATCTTTTGATAACCCATTTCCTTAAGATTTTCGGCTACGGCTTCTGACATGCGCCCGCTTCTGCAATAAACAGCTATCGGAATAGAAGTATCTTTAGGCAATTTATCCATATAATTTTCAATGTTTTCCCAATCTTCAATTATTTTATCAGTTCCATCAATTTGGCCCTGATAAGGGGTGTGAACATTTAATAAAAAAACACTTTCATTTTGAATAACCTTTTCAAATTCTTCAGGAGACAAACTCTCAA
>CAYHLB010000140.1:0-3556 GCA_964357325.1 Candidatus Woesearchaeota archaeon | reverse complement strand
TTTTCTATACTCTAGAATATATATTTTTAAGAAGTCAGTTTAGCTTTATAGTTACTTTTAGATACAGAAAAATAAAGTTATAACCCTGCTTACTTTAGTTTGCTGATACATAGCATTTATTTTTCTGTCTGTCCAAAACTCAAAATACGCTCGGGATTTTAATCCCGAGTTTTTGACACAAATAATTTTTATAATATTTTTATAAAAAGGCTTTCTTTTAAATCTTTTTTAAAAAGATTCAGAAATTAAAAATTTCTGATTCTTCAAAAATAATGAAGATTTTGGAGAAAACAATATTTAAAAAGAGGGGATTATTAAGTATTAAATGAAAAGGGGAGATTTTAAAGCGCAAACAACGATTTTTATAATACTTGCTGTTATCCTATTGGTTGTTGTTGGAATTGTTGTTTTTGTCCAGAGCAATAGAGAGGGCGGGGGACCTAAAATCTTTAAATCACAAATTAATCAAATTAAGGATGCAATTGTTCAATGCAGTGAAGATAATGCAAGAGAGGGAATAAAAAGAATTGGAATTCAAGGAGGTTATTATAATAAGCCTCAACATGCAGAGGATTTAGGATGGGCCTTTATACCTTATTATTATTACAAAGGAAATATACTTGTTCCTAATAAAACAGTTATTGAAAATGAGATAAGTGATTATGTTGATGATAATGTTGTTTATTGCCTTCAAAGTATTCCTGCTGTTGATTATAGGTTAGAGTATGAAAAACCTACAACAAAATCTTCTATAAGTCCTGGAAAAATAAAATTAGTTGTTAATCTTCCTGTTGCAATTATAAAAGGTGAAGAAGTTAATCAGTTTGAATTAAAGGATGAAGAAATTGTTTTCAACTCTTCATTGTATGAAATTTATAGTGTTGCTGATTATATAACAAAGTCTCATAAGGAAAATGAAACAATGTTTTGCGCAAGTTGTGTTGTTGAAATGGCAAAAGAAAGAAATCTTTATGTTGATTTGATTGATTATAAGGATTCTTCAACACTTGTTATGCTGTCTGAAAATTGGTCCTATAGGGAACCATATTTATTTGAGTTTTTGAATAAATATTAGTTCCTGGTTAATTCATTAAATATATAAAGGGATGGAGGAAAGATAATGAAATGAAAATTAAAATGAAAGGAGGAAAAGCTTAAAAAGTTAGAGATTATTAAAGAAATATGGAACCTGAAATCGTTCAGATTAGCAAAGATATTGCTTATTTGAAAAAAGCAATAGAACAAATTCAATTGTATATTGAGGATTCTTTTTTAACTCCTGAAGAAGAATTGCTAGTTAAGGAAGGGAAAAAAGAATTGGATGAAAATAAAACAATCTCTTTTGAAGCTCTTAAGAAGAAATATGTATAATGTTGAATTTACAAATTATGCATCTAGATTTTTAGATCAATGTGAAAGTCAATTAAGGAATAGATTGTTTAAAAAAATTGAAGAGCTTTCTATTGAACCTTTTCCTCAAGGATGCATTAAACTTCAGGGAAATGAAAATCTGTTTAGGATTAGGGTTGGAGAATATAGGATTCTTTATTCACTTAGTAATAATGTTTTATTAATATATAAAATTGATAAAAGGAGCAGAACTTATGATTAAATGTTTAGCAAGTAGAGAATGATTAAAATGATATATAAAATTAAAAAAATAAAGAAAAATCCGAGTTCTTTCAATTTAACGTTTTATCCGAAACACTATAATATTGAGAATTACAATTATATAAATCTTTCTACACAAAAAAATTGTGGACCAGCCTACTCGTTTTCACATTCTGTTAAGAATAGTTTAAAATTGTCAGAATGTAAAATCTCGAATCGAACTCGGGATTTTTATGTTTCGGATAAATGTTTTACCATTAAACTACTGGCCCACGAGGTTACTATGAATAATAATTATTTAAACTTTTGTTGTATGGATAATTAAAAATGATGTTTGAAAAGAAATTAGGCAAAATTGGAATTAGTAAAGGAGTTATAGTTGGAATTTTATTTATGATACTTGTAATTGGAGCTATTGCGGTTAGTGTGAAGATGGTGAGGGGGGATGGGGGAGGTCTTCTTTATAAAGATGATAAAGGTATTGTACATAAAGATTATGCTGAAGCTGCAAAATCTACTTCTGATGGAAAATTACCTCAAGAAGTTCCAAATACTAATGGTGTAAAAATTACTACTGGAGAATCTGATTTAAAAGTGCAAGAGGATACATTAATTGGAAGTGGGCTTAATGGTGGGCAAGTTAGTCTTCAGGTTCCAGAAGGAGGATTTAATGGGGAAGTAACTTATACTCCTGGAGAAGGTTTTACAGGAGTAGATAAAAGTGTTGCATCAGGTGGAAATTTTGCTGGTGAATCAAGTGGACATTTAACTTCTTTAGATGCTCAATCTCCAATAGGTGTTGGCGGAGTTAATTCAGGGGTTAAAGCTACAGGCTCTACTCCCCTAGGTGCTGCAAATGCAGATGGTTCTGGAGGTGGCGGCGGCGGTGGGGGTGGAGAAGGAGGAAGTAAAACTCCAAAATTAGATGCTGCTCTTCAAGCTGCTCAACAAGCAGTTAGTTCTGCTGCTCAGATAGCTGGACCTCTTAAAGATGTAGTAAAGGTTCAACCAAATGCTCCTGTCCTTTTTGTTCCTGATGGGGCAACTGGAGGAGTTACTTTAGATGGCTCAGATGGTAAACCTAAGGAGGTAGTATTAACTGATGACAAGGGAAATACTATGGTTGTTAAAGGAAAAGCCGGAGAAGTAACAACTGTTTTTTGGAATGGACAAGCATTAACTGAAGTTAAAGCTTCTAATGGGAATATATTCTATGTTGGAGCTGGAGGAATAACTGCAAGTTATGATGTTGGAAAAACATTAACACCGGTTACAAGTAAACCTGCTTCTGGAACTCCTGCTGTAACAAATACTGGTTCAGGAACAACTACTAATTCTGGTTCAGATATTATTAAATTTTTCTTACCTTTAATTAGATTAATTGGTTTTGTTGATGCTGCTAGTGCTGATATCACTGGTGATGTGATTATGGGAAGTCCTGAACAGATGATTTCAATTATTGGTTATGATTTAAAAATGGGTGGAAGTGGAAATAGTGTTGCTATTTTAAAGCCTTTTGACAAAGTCAATGCCCAAGGAACTGATCTTCATATTGAAGATGGTGATGTTCTTATTAGCTTCAAAAACATGAAGACAAATTATCCAAGGCTTGTGAAGAAGAATGAATATTTTATTAATGAAATAAGAAATGATTATGATAATAATAATGTGTTTATGCTTGTTCCTGGGGGGCAAAAGGGAAATTACTTTGAAGATGGAAGATTTAGACTAACTGTTGGTGATGCTGTTGTTAAAAATCCTCTTGAGGGTTATGAAAATGTGAATATTCCAAAGACTCGGCTTGCTATGTGGAAGAAAGCTGTTGAAGGGGATATTATTAATTAGTTCTGTTTTTATTTATTAAGATTTTTGCATCAAAAAAACAATGTGCCACCACACCCTAAAGGTTTTTTGCTGCGGCAAAAAATCGCCCGCTGGCGAGTGT
>CAYHLB010000139.1:0-3559 GCA_964357325.1 Candidatus Woesearchaeota archaeon | reverse complement strand
CATAATTTAAATCATTTGAATAAGCAGTCATTAAGGCTGCGTTGTCTGTCAATGAAATAGCCCTAAACCTTTTTTCCTTATCATCATAAACATTCTGCAAAGTTCCCTTGCTTAAATCACAGGCAAAATGAGACGCCAGAGATGCTGAGCCCCCATTGCCAATAATGAATATTTGGCTGTTATTTTTATATGCCTTCAGAAGAGCAGAGATTATGCCATCAAAATCACTTAAATTTGCATCAAACATGCAAGATTGTGCTTTTCCACTAGGACAAGTAGTAGATTCTAAACTTAAAACATTTCCAGAAGTTCCATAATTAAAAACTATATTCTTTACATTTGCCTCATCATAGGTAACAATAAATTCTCCATTTGCAAATTTGTTTTGCAAAGGCATTGTTTTAGTTATTCTTGGTTTTAGATTATCAATAAAAAAACTTATTCTCTTTTCTTTAACTTCTCCACCTTTAACAGCCCTTATAGTTAAATCATTAAATCCTTGTTTGAAATTCATTGGCTTTTGATATGAAACACAATTAGGACATAGTGTTCTTTGAGTTCCAGCAACATGGTCAATCATAGTTATGCTTGCTATCTTATTAGTTTGAATATCCATAAAAAAAGTCTGCTTTGTAAAAACCCCCCCATCAGCAAAGGGAAAAATAGCACTAAGAGTCAGATTTTGAACAGCAGGATTAACATTGCCATTATTTGCACAAACTTTATCACAACGAGTATAGGAAGCATAATATCCTCTTGAATCAGTGCATACTTGTAAAAAAGAACTATCGCTCATTAACCCATGTACAAAACATATTGTTCCATCACAGGTCATATGTTTAGTGCTTGAAACAATTTCAGCAGGAACACTTTGTCCATTTCCAAGTCTAACAAAACAATAACCATCAACAGCTAGAACACTATTAATAACTCCAAGTAATATAATCATTCCAAAAATTCCAACCATAATATTTTTATTCATTACTTTTTTCATCTTGATCTTTCTATTAATTCATTAAATTGAGAATAATCTGTACCACCTTCATAGAACCTATCTACAGCTCTTCCAACCTTAGACCTTCCTAAGCTAACATTTTCAAAAGAATATCTTCTTCTAACAATTTCTCTAGGAGAAATATTATCATATCTTTGAACTGTTGAAAATCCTTGAGAATCAACAATATCAACTACTTCCCCACCCCTAGATAATCTTACCTCATCGCCTACACATAATTGATCTAAGGGAACTTCTTGTTTTCTTTTAACTGTTACAGTTATTTGTTTTTTCATTTTATTTCTTGCATCTTCAGAGTATTTAAGTCCTTATGACTACTTTCTCTTGATGAATTCCTTCATCAACTTGTTGTCATCTTGATGAATTCCTTCATCAACTTATTATCATCTTGATGAACATTTGTTCATCAACCTACTATCTTTAATTATCATTTATAGGATATTTGTAAAGCTTAATCTCATACTTTACCTTATCCTACAACATTACCAAACTATTTTGGTAATTATCACCTCAATAACCATTGTTATTTATGATTATTAGTGTCAATTAGTTTCCTAATTGTTTCTTCATCCTTCTTTTGTTCTCTTTTTAAAGTCCTGTTTCTCCGAGGTCTTTTCAAAGAGCTCCCTTTTCTTTCCCGTCCTTCTTTTTGAAATCCTGTTTTACCCCAGGACTTTTTTAAAAGGGCTGTCTCTTTTCCCACCCCTTCTTTTTAAAATCTAAATAAATAAAAGTTAAAAAATAAAAAAATAAAAAAATCTGTATTTAGATAGCTTCTCCCCAGAAGTATATTTGACCTTCAGAGAAATCTCCTACACATGGTTCTGGCATAACTAATCTGAAAGTTATTGCCATCTCACTACCAGGAGATAAAGCATTACCTTTGTTCCAGTCAGTGTCTAAAAGTGTTGAGCTAGGAGCAGCACCTCTTACAAGTGCATCAAATCTCATTATCTTTTTAGATCCTGAAATTTCAGTACTGTAAGGGATTGTTGTATAACCCCAATTATCAACATCTGTTACTGTAGCTTTTACAGCCGCATCTAAAGAAGCAAATGCTCCGTTTGTAACGAAGTATCTGAATTCTCTTAGAGCTAACTTGTTTGTGTTGTCAGAACATCTTGCACCACTTGAAGTTGGGTCATAGAAATCAGTACCAGATATAAACATATCTAATATAACTCCAGAACCAGCTTCAGCATCATTTCCAACTAATATTGTGTTAGAATATGCATCTGTTCCAGGCATAACATCCTCAAAAGCTAAATTACCATCAACGCTCAAAGCAATTGTTGGGTTTAAGAACCAATACTCGTTTTCAGCCATAGTGCCTGAAAGACCAGTATTATCTTTAGCTTCTACTGTTATGAAATATTCTCCATGCATTGAAGCAGGAGTTTCAACTGTAAGTCTACAGTCAAAATATGCCATAACATTTGGATTCCATGCTAAGTTTTCTTCGTAAAGTTTAGCTTTACAAGCTGTATAAGGATTATCATCATCTGTAGTCCTTTTACATTCAACCTCAACATCATTTCCAACACCTTGTGACTGTCCAATTGTTCCTACAACTTCATTAACTTCTTCTATCTTATTCTTATCCATTACTAATACTTTCCAGTAAATTGATTCACCTTCAAAAGCATAGTTATGTTTTCTTTCAGATAAATCTAAAGAAGTTGAGCAATTTTTACCTAAGTCATTGTTACCATTTTCAGTACAATCATCATTAGCAACTCTATCTTGACAAAGCCACACTTTAGGTGCGAACTTTTGTGTTGTAACAGAGATACCAATACCTGATCCTACATCAGTTGCTAAAACAGCAGGCATAACTAGAATCATAGCCAATGCTAAGATTACTAATGTTTTGTTCATTTTATTAAACCTCCTTTCAGTAATTTATTGCCATCTAATAAATTTAGATGATTATGAAATGTTTTTCCAAAAATTATTTTATTTGATTGTGCCATCTTTTCCTCGTAGTATTTTAATCTCACTTTTTGTTCACTCATGAATTACGAATCAACAAATTCTTTATAAACAATTTTGCAATAAGAAATATATTTCTTCATTTCACCCTTAGGGATGCATATTTCCACAGATATACAGTTTGTATCCACTCATACTAAACACTAAAAACATTACATAAAATAATAGCAATAAAACTATACATAATCAGCGTCGATAGAGATATTGAAATCCTATTCATAAAAATATACTCAAAATATTAGGTTATATGTGCCTTATTAAACAAGACATAAAGCATAATTAGAATAAAAAAAGGTTAATTATTTTGATTATGTTTTCCCCATAACTCGCTTATGAGCACTAATGAAAATAAGCTATCCTAAAATACCCCTCAGTTATTATCAACTACCAAATATCGTAAAAAATTAGGTTAGCGAATGCTTCCTAATTTTTTAAAGAAAACTATTTAGCTAAAGATATTTTTGCTCAATTGTTTCCTCACACTTGCATTTCTTAATAATTATGCTTCTTCTCCCGATTTTGAATAATAATAAATAAAGAAGGCTTCTAGCA
>CAYHLB010000138.1:0-3600 GCA_964357325.1 Candidatus Woesearchaeota archaeon | reverse complement strand
AAGATCATGCAAACCACCACAAATCAACTCCTTCATGAAATCAAGAAAAACAAAAAATATTCAACAATTGCAGATGAAATAGTTCTAGAAGAAATAAATAATTATTTAAAAAAGAATAAAATAGAAAAAGTAACAAAGCAAGACATAAAAGAAATAAGAAATCAATTACATAAATTATATTCAAGTTATCAAACGTCTAAGAAAAATAAAAGACAAAAATATTTTAAAGAACTTGAGCAAAATATCAATAATCTAGACATAATAAATAAAATACTTTCAACAAACATATCAACAAAAGAAAGACTAGAAGATTATGAAAATATTTATAATGAAATATTTAACATAACAGGAAATCCAAAAATAATAGTTGACATTGGTTGCGGTCTAAACCCAATATCTTATCCCTACATGAATTTAAATGAATTAACTTATTATGCTTTTGAAATTGACAATGAAGACATAAATTTTTTAAATGAATTTTTCAATATTATGAAAAATCAAGGATTAAATGGAAAAGCCCAAATCTTGAATGTTCGAAATCTCCAAGAGATTGTTCACTTACCATCCTCTGATATTATTTTCCTCTTTAAAGTTATAGATTTAATTGACTTAAAAAATCACAAACCAAGTGAAGAACTTATTAAAATATTGATAAGCAAAACTAAATTCATTGTTGCAAGTTTTGCAACAAAAACCATTTCAAAAAAATCAATGAATTTTCCCAATAGAAAATGGTTTGAGCTAATGTTGCAGCGCATAGGATTAAAATTTCAAACAATAAAAACAAGAAATGAGATTTTTTATGTAATAAGTAAAAATTAAAATAAAATCAGTTCAGTATTAATAGGAGTTATAGAAGCAATACGCCTTTCAAACGCTTCTTGTTTTCTTGCAAGTTCATCTCTTTTTCCTTGAAATTGCGCATAGGTTTTAGGCAGTCCATCACTGCTTGGAAACAAAAATCCTACAAATTCAGAATTGCCATACCAATTTTCAAAATCACTAACTTGATTTTGATAAGCATTGTTATGATTCTTATTGGTATTTTAGGTGTAGAAATCTGATTATTGAATTTTAAACTTCAAGTATTCTCGATAATAAGAATTCCTAAATCTATACCATCAAAACTATTAAAAACTTGCATTTTCTAATTCTGTTATGCCAAAGAATTATACTGAAGAACTAAAAGAGATGCTTGAAAAATTCAAAAACAAGGGAATTGACTGGGGAAAGGACATTAACTATCTTGAATTCAGGAATGGGTGTTCTCGTGAAGAAATGATGAAAGAAATATTAGATTGCTCTAATGCTGAATATGTTGAAAAACAAAAAACTCACGATGAGATAAGGTATAAAATCTATTATATTTATAGTTCAAGGACGGGAAGGGTTTATGTTATCACATTTAGAGATAAAATAAGGGTAATAACTATTTATCCTTTAAGTAGTGCAACTGCAAAAAACTGCAAGCGAAAGTTTAAAAAATCCCTATAAGGATTTTTAGGACTTATCGGATTTCACAATCCGAAAGTTTAAAAAACTCTAAATACTTATAATAAACATAAACAAAATGGCTATAAAATTTCATTACGATGCACCTGACGATGTTTTTACTATTTGGGATGATGAACATAGACCATCAGAAACAATAGAATTTTCTGAATTCTTGAACATAGACCTTGACAAAAAGAGCAATATTGTTGGTTTAGAATTCTTTTGGGCAAGTGAGTTTTTCGGACTTACTAATAATATTGTTAACAAAGAATTTTTAGAAAATATCAGTAATGTTAGGGTTGATAGCAAAAATTACAGGAATACTTACTGGATTATATCTCTTATTTTTGATTATAAGGGACAGGTAATAAAAATCCAATTACCTCCTTTAAGAAAGTCTGAATATGTTAGCCCTCTTATTGCTTATTGTAACCAATAAGTGCGAAGCACCAACAGATTTTTACATTATCCCTTAAAGAATCATATAGAAGGGTGATATTTGAACTAGCTGTTACTTTATTTAATTCAAGTTTTAATTCAATTGAAAATATACTACCAATAATATCCAGGATAATAGGAATCAGAATAACTATAACTATATCCCGCCCCATAATGCATAGGAGAATAATAACTATATCCAGAATATCCATATCCACTGCAACAACCATATCCTCCAAAAGATAAGCTCGGAGTATATCCTCCGCCTTCTTGAAAATTATTTGAACTTGGAGAAGGTGTTGAAACAGGTCTTGGATAAGGTTGTGTATTTTGTACATGAACTTGAGTATAAGGCCCATTAAAGGTTTTTAATCTTTGAGAAACCGGAACATAACTTCCTCCTGAACTTCCACCACCAGAACCACTATTCCAATATCCTGAATAATAAGATGTAGATGGTTCATTAGCAGGACCTTGATATCTCCAATTATAAATTGAACTAGCAGAAACAAAATTAATTCCTATTAATAAAATTCCAACAAAAAATAATACAATTATTTTCAATTTCATGAAAATCAAAGCAACAGCAACTATTTAAAATTTACTATTATGTTATTACTTTATAGTTATATAACAATAGAAAAGTTTATAAATGTAAAATGAATAAGAAAAGTATGGCAAAAAATATTTATTCAGCTTGTGCAACAAGACCTGAAGAAGTTGTAACATGCGCGGCTTTAGATGCAGGAAATTATCCACAATTATATTCTGAAAGAGTTAAAAGTATTTTAGGAACTATTAAATATGAAGGATTAAGGGAAAAAGTTAAACAAACATTAGGTTCATTTGAAGAAAGAGATGGAGAAGATGAAAAAGTATTAGCTCAATCAAGCCCTTATAGATTAGTTGTTTTACAAGATATTCTTCCAAAAGGAAAAATCCTTGTTGCAAGGCCAAGATTAGAAATAGCAAAATTAAATAATCCTGATTTTATGTATGGATTTTATGTTGATTGTGGATTAAATCTTGTTGGAGAAGCAGGTTATCAAGTTAATTCTTTTCAAGCAGAAGAATTAACAAAAGATTTAAGACAAGTAGGAATTAATTTAACAAATCCCAAATTAACTCCTTATTCAATTTTAACTTATAGTGTTGATGGAAATTCTCCAAGCGGACTTGTTTTTAAATTATCTGAACAAGGAAAAGACAATGCCAAATCACTTATACTAAACGCAGGAGATTTCAATTGGGATTATTTCCCTTCTAATAATGGGTTGTTCAGGGCTTGCCTCGGCAGGGGCGGCTACTGGGGTGCGGATGATGATGGCTTGCGGAATTCCAATGACTACGGCAGGGTAGTAGTTGAAACAACTGGCGAAGCCATGCAAAAAAATTTTGAAGGATTACAGAGGGAAACAACAGAACTTTTAGTTAGACAGCAAAAAGAAAGACAAGATTTAATTGCAAGACTTCAAGCATAATTATAAATAGAGAATATTCTTTATCTTCAAAACGTAAGTTTTGAATGAGACAGAAAAATTTAAAAAATAATTTTTCTTTATTAAATTCCTAGCCATGAATGGCTGGGCTACATGTCAATTTATTAGTGCATTATTACCTGACCTCGACACATAGTGTCTCGGTCAGCGGTTAGTAGTTTGTCGTAAA
>CAYHLB010000137.1:0-3638 GCA_964357325.1 Candidatus Woesearchaeota archaeon | reverse complement strand
TTTTGCTTTTCTTGAAAAAACACCAACTCCTCCTGAATCATAACCCCACCCTAAACACATTAAATATATTTCATGAAGTTCATGAACAAGAACATAGGGAATTTCTTTTTTATACACTTCATCATCAATCCAAATTTCATTTTTAGGCACAAAATGATAAACTTTATCATGCCCCCCTTCAGTAAAATCTATAAAAAAAAGACTCCTGACTAAATCTCCCTTAACAATCCAGATTTTAATATGCTTAGTATATTTTGAAAAAAGCCTCTTTTTATACACTTTTTTTATGATTTGTTCTTTTTCTTTTAGTTTTTTTATTTTTTGAATATACTTGGATTTGCTCCTTTCATAGCATTCATGTCTATTTGCAATATTTACAGCTTCTTTATAAGGAACTTCTTTCTTCAACTCTTTCTGTATCATGAAAAAATTATCAATAAAATATCTTGCTTCTTTCTTGCCATTCTCATAATCTATCCACAGCTCATGCTTTGGAATAAATTTAAAATATCTATCACTTCCAAAGTTTGTAAACTCCTTATCAAGATGCTTTCTTATATAATATCCATTTACATAATAAACTTCATATCCATTAAAATCACCAATTTTTTTTAAATAAGGTTTTTTCATAATGTGAAATCATACCCCCTATGATGAACAATTGAAAATATTTAAGATTTTCATATAATTAATTAGAAAAATTAATTAATAAACCTTATTATTGATTGCTCCAAAAAGGTTTTATACCTGCCCTTTAAGGCGTTCGTTCCTTTTTGGAGGCTTAAAAAATAAAGCGGGATTTAGCCCGATGGATTTTTTATTTATTTCTTAATTTTTTAACCTAGAAATATTTTTTAAATTCTTCCAAGAATAAAATCACCTAACATAAATCAAAGGAGCTTTTTCACTTACATATCTATTGTTAGTATTAACCCTCGCATTATAATTATCATTCACAGCCTCATATCCTCTGCATCTTATTCCATATTCTTCTCTTAATAATTCCCCATATCTAGAATCCATTGTTCTTGCATGATAACAGTCATAATAATCATCAAAATTATAACTTCTATCCACAGTAACTCTATTGTCGTAATTATCATAATAAGAATAAGTCAGATAATTATAATTATTATCAGAATATCTATAGGCTTTTCCACAAGCATAAGGATTTCCTCTACTATCCCAACAAGTTCCAGTTGTGTGATAATTATACCAATAATCAGCAGTCCAAATAAAACCTAATATGACTACAACTCCAATTAAAACCCAAAGCCATGCTTTTGCCATGTTAAATCTTGTTTTATAGGTTTTTTAAGGTTTATTGTATAGAAGGATATAGGTATTTTTATTCCAATCTTATCTTAGAAAAATCCCATTCTCTTTCCCCATTAGTTCTGTATTCAGGGCATTGAACCGCAAGACATCCAAGTCTTAATGCAGCATGAACATGTTCAGACTTATCATCAACAATCAATAATTCACGAGGAATAATATCATAATTACCAATAATTACAGAATAATCTTTCCCACTATTTGGAGGATGTTCCAGTCTAAAAAATTCCCCAAACTTTTCAATACAAAGTCCTCTTTCAGAAACCAATCCAAAACTTATGCTCAAATCTCTTTTTACAGCCTGAGTTTCTCCATCAGAGCTAGTCACAACAATTACATTTCTTTTTCCACATTCATCTAAGAACCCTTCCAATCCTTGCCTAGGAGGAAAACTCCAATCTCCATCATCACTTGCAATCATTGTTCCATAAACATCTAAAGCAACTAATCTTATCATTTTTTTAACTCCACTTCTCTAGCTAATCTTACAGCTTCGATGCAAGTCCCTTCCAAAGTATTACTGAATATTGTTTGAGGCCTGTGTTTTTTAAGTTTATATATGATATAATCTGCTCCTTGAAATCCCCTTTCTGCACCAACAACAAAATTTCCAGGAAGATAAATTTGTTCAGCTATCTCGCTTCTTGTAGTTCTAGCATAATTATAATCAGTATCAAAATCTGTTTGACAAGGTAACCAAGCCATAAGGCATCCATTTTCTCTTGCGATATTTATATAGCGCTCTTGCCATTCAACTTCAGGCCAAAAATCAGAATACCTTACAAAATACCTTACTCTTAAGGGATTATCATTAATATGTCTTTCATGAACATTTTCAAAAGGTGTTGGACAAGCGATATTTATCTCAGGAGCCAATCTTTGAATAATATCAATAGCATCATCATGCCAAAATGGAGCACCGATTATAGGCCCTATTAAAAAAATCAATCTTTCAGAAGAATTAAGTTCATTCATTGGAAGTATTACCTTTGCCATAATTTTTAGAGAAATAAACCTCTTAAAAATCTTTTCAATATCTTCAATATAGGTTTCATAAAACCCTTCTAGAATCATATTCATTAGTCCATGGAAAATAATAATTTGAAGAATATTTTCTTTCAAGGTCTTCAACTCTTTCTTGAAGCCTTCTAAGATTTTGTCTATTTTTTAGTTCCATTAGTTCAGATTCTAAAACCCTTTTTTCATAAACTCGCCTAGGCACAATAGGGGTTGATGTTTTTGAACAATAATGATATACATTGGCCCAACAAGAAATTGCAAACAATGATGCAAATATTCCTGATAAAATTTTGTAATTCATAAAATAATCTAAACTAAAGGGTTTAAAAGTATTTTTGTGAATTAATAAGCATTTATATGCACTCTTTAATTAAGTAAACAATGAAAAAGAGAAGAAGAAATAGTAATAGATTCTATCTAATCTCTGCGATTATATTATTAATAGTTTTTATCACAATATTTATAGGCATTAAAGTTAATGGAAATGCAATTCTCGGATATGTAATTGGTGGAAGTGATGATTACTGTCCAACAGGTCAAACCTTATGTTCTGATGGAGTTTGCAGAATTTCATGTAGCACTTGCCCAACAGGTCAAACAAGATGTTCTGATGGAGTATGTAGAGTTTCATGCTGCATAGGAAATTGTATTGAAAAAGATTGTGGAGATAATGGTTGTGGAGTAAGTTGTGGGGAATGTGGAAGTGGAAAAAAATGTACTACTGATTTTAAATGTGTTGATAATCCCCTATGTAAAAAAAATAATCGTGAGTGCGGATATAGTGCTAAAACAGGAGATTGTGGAAACTGTCCAATTGGTATGTCTTGTACTAATGGAAAATGTTGTGATGGATGCAAAATTGGAGCAGTAAGATGCAAAGAAGGAAGCACTGATGTTTTGCAAACATGTAAAAAATATTCAACATGCACTAGATGGTATGATAGTAATTGCAGAGAAGGAAAAATTTGTAATAAAGATACAAAAAAATGCGAATCCTGTGTTCCAGATACATGTGAAGAATATAGTTTTTTTGGAGAATTATTTGATGAAGATATTTGTGGAGAATGGGACAATGGATGTTTTGGGCAACTAGATTGTGGAGAATGTGAAACTGGATTTTCATGTGAAAGTGGTTTTTGTAGAAAGATTGAATGTAAAATAAATCAAGATTGCGGCACTAATGGTCCAATTGGAGATCCATTCTGTTCATCATGTGATGAAAATGTCCATAAAAAATATATCGCCTATACTTGTGAAAATCCAAATACTTATGAGAGTAAATG
>CAYHLB010000136.1:0-3659 GCA_964357325.1 Candidatus Woesearchaeota archaeon | reverse complement strand
GAAACTTTTTGCATAGATAAAAATCAGTTTTCAAGAAGTTTTTAGCAAGACTTTTGAGCCCCAGAATCTAAATCAATTAATAATTTAGTAAATCCTGCAGGCTGTCCATTAGAATCAGCTCTTGGAACCCCCTCCAAAGCAGCACATAATTCCAAACTAGAAATTATAATTGGTTTGGAAACAGATCTCTCATTTGGATAAAGGCATCTTTGTCCAGGCTCTATTTGTTCTGGCCAACCACCCCCATTTTGAACATCACATCCCTCAACTCCACCAAAGCAACCATAATAAAAACAATCTTCATGACATAAAGGTTTTCTTCTAAAATAATCTAAAACTCCCATGAAAATAAACAGAAGCCTTAGCTTATAAATTTTATTATAATTTTCTATCCAATAAACGGAATCTTCCCTAAATAAATAATTCCAAAAGAAGCAAGCAATATAACAACTCCAATAATAAAAAGAACAGTTCTAATTGTTTCAACAAGCCATCCAACAACAAATAAAATTACAGACACAACTATTAATCCAATTCCAATAAAAATCCCAGAGGAAAAATCAATCATTAAATAATTAGTTATCTATCCCTTAAATATCTTTCCAATATGCTGCAGGAACTTTTAATCAAAAATAACAAGTTCCTGCATAGTATTTGTAGTGTTTAAAGTATACTTATTTTGGTAAAAGTAGTACCTAATCTAATGGTCTTGACTCCATTTAAGAAAGGTATATGCTACTAGCATAAACAACATTATTAATGAACTTCTGACTCCAATAGTCCGAAGCAAATCAATATGCTTATTTCTTCCAATTATATAAGCTCCTAAGCCAACAGCAAAAAGCAAAATAAATAGAAGCTCAATTATGATAGTATCCATAGTTGTATGTCTTAAAATGAATAAGATTTTATGGTATTTAAAGCTTAGCCCCCAATTACAACTTTTTAGCAAAAGCAACAAGTTTTTGCATTTAAAAACCTTACTTTTTTAATAAAAAACAAATATATCGTCGGTAATAAAATAATCTAATCTTCAGAAGTTGTAGGAGGTTGCACAGAAAGACCATAATGATTTGCAGCTCCCCCATGAAGTCTTTTTTCTACTTTTTCCATTTTTTCATGAGACAATCTTACTTTCTTATAAAGGTCTGCTAATTGTTGATTTAAAGCTCCTGCTTCCAATGCCCTATGATAACCATCCTCATGAACATAATGTAGTACATCCCAATAAACCTCTGCCCTCTTTAAGTGAGATTGATTGACCTCAGCTAGTAATGTAGCCATGTCTTCTAAACTAACTCCTTTCTTTGTAGCATCTAAACAAGCATGTAAATCTAATAAGTTTTTTGCGTTCCAATAAGCCAATTCTTCTTCTCTTGTAGGTCTTCTTGGAGTTCCTTGTATAACTAATGATTCATATTTTTCAACTAATTGCATATTCAACTCCATTACAAGACACTTGCTAGAGGGATCTGCTAGATTTTCATCAGTCATTTTATATAATTCTTAATGTGTTTAACATCCTAGAAGTAAAAATTAATATTAATCTGCTCTTTTAAACCTTTCGAATTATTTTTTATTAAGAATCCCCTTCCCTATCTTTTGCAGATTCACATTCAGGGCATCTTAAAGCATATCCATCAGAAGTCTTATCAACCCGCATATATTCTAAACACTTTTCACAAACATGTCTTGGAATCACTTTATCATCTCTTTTTTAAAATAAATTAACAGTCTTTTATTTTTAAATCTTTTGTAAATCAAAAAAATAATGTGCCATCACACACTAAATATAGGGTTTTTATCTACACTTATTTTTTGGATGCAAGAAAAAACTTTTGAAAGTTTTTTCTGCACAGAAAATGCAATTCATTTTCTTGTGCTCAGAAATTTATAATAAGCCGCAGAGTTATAAATTTCAGACATATTTATAAACGAGTTCGCACATTCTTTTATAAAAAGGTGAAATATAGACTACAGTTTTAAAAATGGATAAAGAAAATTTTTTAAAAAAACTTGAAACAGAAATAAAAATTTCAAAACTATCTCCTTATACTCTTAGAAATTATCTGTTGTTCAACAAACAGCTTCTTGAACACACAAACAAACAACCAGAAGAAATAGATCAAAATGATATTAAATTCTTCATGGCTGAAAAAATGACAGAAAGAGCAGGAATTTCCACAATACTTTTTCTTGCTTCAATAAAATATGCTTACACAGCTATCCTGCAAAAAGATCCTACATCTGGAATTAAAAGACCAAAAAATGAAAAAAAAATTCCAGAAGTCCTAACAAAAGAAGAAGTAATTAGATTAATTAATTCTTCAAAAACAACAAAATCTAAATTAATTCTGCAAATGCTTTATTCTTCAGGTTTAAGAGTTTCAGAGCTAGTTAACCTAAAGAAACAAGACCTTGATTTTAATGAAAATATTGGCTGGGTAAGAGCTGGAAAAGGAAAAAAAGATAGAATGTTTATTTTATCAAAAAAACTTTCATTAAAATTAAAAAAATACACTGAAAAACATTCAGACTGGCACTATATTTTTTCAGAAAACAAACCTCTTTCAACAAGAAATATTCAAAAAATAGTTCAAAAAACAGCATTTTTTGCAGGAATAAATAAGCATGTTCACCCCCATACTCTTCGGCATTCGTTCGCTACACATCTTCTCGACGCTGGAAATGATTTAAGAAGAATACAAGAATTATTAGGTCATTCAAGTATTGCAACTACTCAAGGGTATGTTCATGTCTCATCAGCACAACTCAAATCAATTAAAAATCCTCTAGACGAATTGTAAAGATTTATTAATACTGTATAGGTAATCATTATATGGAGCAAAAAACAAGTAAACTAGCAATTATTTCTTTTATTTTATCTTTAATACCCTATGTCTTCGGAATAATAATATTGATAGCCTCTGGAAAAAATCCTAACACTCCTATGGGGGCAGTAATTTTTTTAATTTTTGGAGTATTGTCTTCAGTTTCAATTCTTTTTTTGCCAATAGCAGGTTTAATAACCTCATTGACTAGCTTATCTGAAATAAAAAGAGATAACCTAAAAGGAAAATTATTTGCATATTTAGGTTTAATCCTCTCAATATTATTAATACTACTCGAAGTAATATTTTTTACTTTTGGCCCTCCTATGATGTACATTGGTTAAACAATCCTTCACAACCTATTTATACTACAAAACACTGTTTATATAATGGCAAAATTAAATGATGTTTACAAATGCAATATCTGCGGAAACATAATAGAAGTTCTTCATGCAGGCACAGGAAACAACCTTATTTGCTGTGGACAACCAATGTTTTTATTAAAAGAAAACACTATTGATGCATCCCTTGAAAAACATGTTCCAATAATAGAACACAAAGATGGAAAAATCATAGTCAAAGTAGGAAGTATAGAACATCCAATGATTCCAGAACATTATATTGAATTCATTGAATTAATTGCAGATGAAATTTCCTATAAAAAATTCTTAAAACCAGGGGATAAGCCAGAAGCTGAATTTTGCATAAACGCAAAATCAATCACAGCAAGAGAATATTGCAATTTGCATGGTTTGTGGAAAAGTTAAACGCCCCCACCAAGTTGTGTTATAATTCTTCTTAAAAAAGTAATAAGTCATTAATAAAAAA
>CAYHLB010000135.1:1703-3660 GCA_964357325.1 Candidatus Woesearchaeota archaeon | reverse complement strand
TTTTAATTAAACCGATGAAGAAAAAAAATAATATGACAAAAGAAATAGGAACTAAGGAAGAAATAACCTGGTGTCCGGGATGTCCGAATTTTTTAGTTTTGACTGCTTGGAAAAATGTGCTTGCAAAACTAATAAAAGAAGGATATAGGCAGGAAGATTTTGCAATGGTTACTGGAATTGGCTGTCATCCTAAGATTTATGATTATTTGAATATAAGCGGTATATATGGATTGCATGGAAGAGTTTTGCCTGTTTGTTTAGGAATGAAATTAGGAAATCCTAATTTGAAGGTGTTGGGTTTTTCAGGAGATGGAGATGCTTATGCAGAAGGAATGGAACATTTTATTCATGCAGGAAGATATAATTCAGATATTGTTTATTTTGTTGCAGATAATCAGAATTTTGCACTTACTACTGGGCAACCTACTCCTACTTCTCCAGTCGGATTTAAGAGCAAATTAGAGCCAATGGGTGAATTTAACAGGCCACTTAATCCAATTAAACTTGCACTTGCTGCTGGAGCTAGTTTTATAGCAAGGATTAATCCTAAGGATTTAGTCCATAGTCAAGAGATAATTGAAAAGGCAATAAAACATAAGGGATTTGCATTTGTTGAAAGTATTCAAGATTGTTTAATATTTAATATGATTACAAAAGACCTTGCTCCTCTTATGTACAAAGTTGATAATAGGGACAAAAAGAAGGCAGAAGAACTTGCAGATGAATGGGATTATAATCAGAAGAGTGGAAAGATTCCAATTGGGATTATTTATTCAGAAGAAAGAAAGACTTTGGAAGAATCATGGCCTCAACTTAGAAAGCTTAAAGAGAAAGGGGTTGGTTGGAAAGATTTAAAATAATTAATAACTTTAGTATAAAAAAGAGGGAATAATGGTAAATATTGAAAAAGTAGGTGTTGTAAGATGCTCTGATTATAATCAGAAAAAGGTTGATAAAGCAATAGAAAAGGCTCTTTCTTTGATTGATTTTGATTTTTCTGAATTCAGGGGCAAGAAGGTTTTGATTAAACCGAATGTTGTTGGATGTTTTCCAAAAAAACAAATAGCAACAACAACTCATCCTTCCCTTGTTGAAGCTGTTTGCAAGATTTTAAAGAAAAACAATTGCAAAATTTTTATTGGAGATTCTCCTTTTACAGAGCCTGTTTCTTCTTTCAAGGCCTCTGGAATTGACAAAGTTGCTAAAAAATATGGAAGATTAGTAACTTTTGAACAGGATAAATTAATTAATATTCGAGATAAGAATGCAAAAATTTTAAAGAAATTTGAAATTGCAGAAATTGTAAAAAATGTTGATTTAATTATAAATATGCCTAAATTAAAAACACATTCTCTTACAAAATACACAGGAGCTGTAATAAATCTTTATGGCATTATACCTGGGGGTTTAATACAAAGGATTCATCTCCATGCAAAGGGAGATGAAGAATTTTGAAATATTTTGATTGATATTTATCAAAATATTAATCCTAGCCTAACAATTATGGATGGAATTATTGGCATGGAGGGAGATGGGCCTACTTCTGGTGATGTTGTTAAAACAAAAACTATTTTAGCTTCAAAAAACGGAATTGCTTTGGACATTGCTGCTACAAGAATGATTGGCCTGAATCCTAGAGAAGTCTATGTAATAAAAAATGCCATAAAAAGAAAGCTCTATCCTGAATTGGATTTCATTTCTGTTGGAGATAAGTTTCCTTATTTTAAATTTAAGATTCCAAGTAATCAAGATATATTAAAGAGAAAGAAATCTCTCAGCCATATATTTAAGGAAAAACCAATTGTGTGTGATTCAAATAAATGCACTAAGTGTCAAAGGTGCATGAAACACTGTCCAACTCATTCAATAAAAATGATTCCTTATCCGGTTGTTAATCCCAAAACCTGCATAAGATGTTTCTGCTGCATTGAAATATGCCCTACTGATGCAATGGGGT